>DATEOX010000469.1:0-3427 GCA_035273585.1 Thermoanaerobaculia bacterium | reverse complement strand
TCGGTCGTCTCCGGCTGGACCGGCATCCCGGTGGGCCGCATGCTCGCGGACGAGATCCGCAGCGTGATGACTCTCGAGGAGCGGATGAAGGAGCGCATCGTCGGCCAGCCGCAGGCCCTCGACGCCATCTGCCGGCGCATCTCCACCTCCCGCGCCGCGCTGGAGGATCCGTCGAAGCCGAAAGGGGTCTTCCTCCTCGTCGGCCCGACCGGGGTGGGGAAAACCGAGACGGCGCTCACGCTGGCCGACCTCTTGTACGGCGGCGAGCGGAACCTCATCAGCTTCAACATGTCGGAGTTCCAGGAGGCGCACTCGGTGGCCACGCTCAAGGGGGCGCCGCCGGGCTACGTCGGCTACGGCAAGGGCGGCGTGCTCACCGAGGCGGTGCGGCGGAAGCCGTGGAGCGCCGTGCTGCTGGACGAGATCGAGAAGGCCCATCCGGACGTAGTCGACCTTTTCTACCAGGTCTTCGACAAGGGGATGCTGGAGGATGGGGAAGGCGTGCCGGTCGACTTCAAGCACACCATCATTCTGCTGACGTCGAACGCCGGCGCGTCGGTGATCGAGGAGCTCTGCGCCGATCCCAATGGCAAGCGCGACACGGCCACGGTGGTGGAGAAGCTACGCCCCGCGCTGCTCCGCCACTTCCGCCCGGCGCTGCTGGCGCGCCTGGTGGTCGTCCCGTACTTCCCGCTGCGCAAGCGCGAAGTGTCGCGCATCGTGGAGCTCAAGCTGCGCTCCATCAAGCAGCGGGTGCGGGAGAACCACGCCGCGGAGCTGACCTACGATCCGCGCCTGGTCGAGTCGCTCACCGAGCGCTGCAAGCCGGAGAGCGGGGCGCGGGAGATCGACCAGATCCTGACCCAAACGCTGCTGCCGGAGCTCTCCACGCGGATCCTGGAGCGGATGGCGAACGGCGTCAGCTTCTCGAAGATCCACATCTCGGTTGATGAGATGGGCCGATTCATCTAGTTTTGCGGCTGACGCAAAGCGGTTGCATCCGGTGATTTCTCGTCGTACCATACTTCCGGACTCGGTCATGCCCAAAGCCCTCATCGTCGACAATGACGCTCCCGTGCGTCTGCTGCTGACCACCATCCTGGTCCGGGAAGGGTTCACCTGCGTCGAAGCGGTGGACGGCGAAGAGGCGCTGCAGAAGGTGGCGGACGGGACCTTCGACCTCATCGTGCTCGATCTGATGATGCCCGTGCTCAGCGGCGAGGAGGTGCTGGCGCAGCTCGGCCAGACCCAGCGCCGCAAGAATGTGATCGTCCTGACCGCGATGAGCGAGCGCCACTGGGGCCCGATCCTGGAGTCCCCCTGCGTCTACGCCATCATTCGCAAACCGTTCGATCTCGCGCATTTGCTGGCGACGGTCCGCGGCCTCGGCCGCAAGCGCATTCTCTTCATCGAGGACGACGAGGCGACGCAGTACCTAGTCGGACGGGAGATGACCAGGGCCGGCTACTCCGTGACCATCGCCGCCGACGGCCAGTCCGCCCTCCGCTCCCTCCGCGACGACACCTACGACGCGCTGGTGGTCGACCTCAAGCTGCCCGTCATCAGCGGCTACGACGTCCTTGAGCACGTCGCCTCCACCGCCGCCCCCCCGCCCCCGGTCATCGTCCTCTCCGTCCTCTCCGCGCCCGAGCGCCCCCTCCCCCAGATCGCGGCCTACTTGCACAAGCCGCAAGGAATGGCCGAGGTGGTGCCGACGCTGAAGATGGTGGTGTAGGAAGGGTCTCGCCATGTAGGGCCGGCTCTCCAGCCGGCCGCGTGCCACGGAACCCTCACCCCACCAGCAACGCGTACTCCGCCATCTTCTTCAGGTGATGATCGAGGATCGCCTGGAGCACGGACGGGATACGCGAGGGGTCGCGCACCGGTTGGTCATTGACCCTCACATCCAGCCGCCCGACGGCGACCTCGTGGTCGAGGAGGCGGACCAGCGCCGCGCGGTCGTGCGTGCCGTCGAGGTGGAGGAGGATGAAGCGGGCGAAGGGGTCGTCGAGCTTGAGGACGCGGCGGCGCTGGTTCGTCACCAGGAGGCCGGCGGCGGCCTGGCGTCGGGCGAGCAGCGACGCGCGGGGGCGGGCGCTCACCACTTCCGTGCAGGCGGGGGGCATCAGGTGCAGCTCGCTCACGCCACTCCAGAAGAGGGAGTAGAGCAGGTCGGCCGTCGTCTCGATGTCGCCGCCGGCGGCGGCCGCCTCCTCGAATGACGCGGCGCGCGGCCAGATCGCGGCCAGGTGCGCCAGCACCCGCTTGGCCACCGGATGCGTCGAGGTGAAGGTCTTCCCCTCGCCGTTCGTGAAGGCCGCGGGGACGCCGGGACGCGTGTCGACGTCGGCGCTCACCGGCTTCGCTGCGCTCGATGCCGAGAGGCGCCGCATCCGCTCCACATGCATCGTCCGGTCGAGCGGGACGTCCGCGTGGGTGAGCAGCGTGCGGCGGAAGGCGCGGTTGACCACGAAGTCGAGGTACTGCTCCAGCTCGATCGGATCGGACGTGAAGCCGCGCAGCTTCTCCGCGACCGCGGCCGGCAGGTTGTCCACCTCCGCCGCGTGCGGCTCGGCCTCGCAGACGTACCGCAGCCCGTGCCCCGCCGCGCGCGCGGCAAAGTCGCGGAAGTAGAGCGGCGCGTTCGTCTGCTCCAGGTACTCGTGCATCAGGTAGTGCGGCCGGTCCGCGTACTCCTCGAAGTGCTCGTGGGCGGAGCGGAGGAAGAGCGCGTGCGCGTCGGTTGCGTCGCCGGTCGTCCCGGCCAGGAAGCGCACCAGATCGAAGGCCCGCTCCGCCTGCTCCTCCGGATCAGCCACCCCTTCGGTGTGGAAGAGCACCATGTCCCGCACCATCCGCCGCAGGTGCCATCCCGGATAGGTGTTGTAGCTGATGTACGCCACCCCGCGAGGCGCGAGGTTGCGCCGGCAGACCTCGAGGATCCGCTCCTGCACCTCCGGCGTGACCCAGGAGAAGACGCCGTGGCAGACGATGTAGTCGAACGTGCCGAAGTCGTCGCCGACATCCATGATCGACATGGCGCGCAAGTCCACGTTGGAAAGGCCCCATGCCGCGACCTGCGCCTGGCCGGACTCGATCTGCCTCGGCGAGAGATCGATACCGGTGAAGCGGCCCTCCGGCAGCTCGATGGCCATCGGGATGATGTTCCCACCGTCGGCGCAGCCGAGCTCCAGCAGCCGGCAGCGCTCCGGCGGCGGCGCCTCGATGCCGTACAGCAGCGCCAGCGTGGCCAAATGATCGGGATGGGTGTGGTACTGCAGCGCGCTCGGATACGGCACCTGCTCGTACGACTCGCGAACTGCCGCCTCGGCGTCGCGCAGGCTCACGACTCCGTCTCGACGGGCGTCCATGCGTCCTGGTCGAGCTTCGGGAACGAGACCTTGCAGGCGCCGGGCGGGATCGGATC
>DATEOX010000468.1:0-4232 GCA_035273585.1 Thermoanaerobaculia bacterium | reverse complement strand
AAGCCGTTCGTCCTCGGCGTGCCGGCGTCCGATCAGCCGGTCGACGGGCAGCACCCGGCCGTCCCCTCCATGGCCCGCGGCGACAACGACCTCCTCTTCGCCGCCATCGGCATGTGGGACGAGCGCTCCCTCGACCGCGTCTTCTTCTACCCCGACGATCCGCTGCTGCGCGAGGGGGTGTTCGGTGAGACGAAGTTCGATCACGCCCTCTTCCCGTCCGAGACGCTGGCCCATCTCGACCTGGCCTGGATCGAGGAGGAGCCGGCCTCGTTCGAGGTGCGTGTGCCGCTGACCATCGTCATGGAGCCGCGCGCGCTGGCGGACGAGTTCCGCCGCGCCTCGCTCACCCGCCCCCCGTGGGCGGAGGTGGCCGACGACCTGGCCGAGACGCTGCCGCAGTTGCGGGCGGCGGGGGTGCGGGCGGCGCTGCATTTCGACTCGTTCCACGACACCCAGGAGCAGATCGTGAGCGGAAGCCCGAGCTGGATCGCCCTCGATCCGGAGACGGCCACCGCCGGCCAGGATGACCGCGTCGCCATCGGCGCGCGCTTCGACGAGACGGTCCTCGAGCGGTCGCGATTCAACTGAAGGAGACATGACCATGACACCACCGAAGGGACGACTGCTGATGACCATCCGGAGCGCGGAGGGCGAGCTGCTCGACAGCCGCTCCAGCCGCAACATCGTGCTGCGCAAAGGGGCGGAGCTGATCGCCGCCCTCTTCTCCGGCCAGAGCAAGACGAGCATCGACCGGGTGCGGGTCGGCTTCGGCACGTCGGTCGCGGACGAGGACGTGGTGGCGCTCACGCCGCCGCCCACGCCCATCGAGGCGGCCCTGCTCGAGGCGCCGCTCGAGTCGGGGGACTTCACCGTCGCGGCCGAGGGGGACAACGCCATCACCGTCCGCGTGGCGGCGAAGTTCACGCCGCAGGCGGACATTCCGGACGTGAGCGAGGCGGGGCTCCTCGCCGGCAACGTCCTCTACAACCAGGTCGTGTTCGAGCCCGTGACCCTGCGCAAGGGCCAGGACATCACCTTCTTCTGGCAGATCGATTTCCCGTTCGGGCGATGAGGAGACATCCATGAGCAGAGAGCTGGCCGTCAATGTGCTGGGCTTTTCCACCGTCAACACCGACCTGAAGGCCGAGCTGCTCGATCCGGTCACGCAGCGGGTCGTCGATACCCGCCCGCTGTTCCGCGACGGGACGGTGCGCTTCCCGAAGGTGGACGCCGGCGCGTACGACATCCGGATCATCCATCCGAACATGTTCACGCCGGTGGCCGTCCGTCCCATCCGCGTCCTCCCCACCGGCGACACGAAGGTCAACATCCTCATCGATCCGAAGGCCTTCAAGAACACGGCGATCGAAGACGTGCCGGACGTCGACCTCGGGCCGATCGAGACGTCCGCGCAGGAGGTGCAGCTCACCGCCGACGGCCTGCGCAACAAGAAGGGGGGCGAGCTGATCCAGGTGGCGGACTGGAACGCCATGGCCTCCAGCATCTCCGCGCTGGCCCACGCGGTGGCGGAGCTGACCCGGCTCGTCGCGCCGCAGGGCCACAACCACCCGGAGTACGAGAAGAAGATCAACGAGCAGGCGGCGAACTTCGACACCCTGGTCGGGACGCTGAACGCCTCGATGGCGGAGATCCAGCGCCAGCTCCAGATCCGGCGGCTGCAGGAGACGGCCACCAAGGTGCTGGACGAGGCGAACGTGCCGATCGACAAGCGCAAGCTGATCAACGACCGTTTCCAGGTTCTGGAGCAGCAGCTCACCGAGCCGCCGCGCTCCTTCGCCGAGGCCTTCCGCAACACCTCCGCCGACATCGAGCGCGAGGTCAACACCGCCGTCGGCCAGGCGCAGATCGAGCCCGACACGCGCAAAGCGTTTGGCAACATCTTCGAGGTGGCCAAGACGCTGAACACGAAGGACCACGCGTCCGAGGTGGCGGCCTTCCAGAGGACCAACCGGCAGTTCGGCGCCGCGACACTGACGAAAGGAAGCGTCTGATGGCCACCGACTCGATCTCTCAACTGAACGCGCTGATGGATGCAGTGCGTCCGCTGGGCGGGAAGACGGCGGGCGACCCGATCTCCGCCGCCCAGTGGAACACCATCATCCGCACCCTCCTCGGCCTGCTCAGCCACGAGACGGATCAGGAGACCGCCGAGCGGGCGCAGCTCGAGGAGCGCTTCGCCCGCCGCGAGCATCAGCACACCGGCGAGGTCTCCCTCTCCTGGCTCGATCCCGAGCTGCAGGAGCTCCTCGGCGGGCGGACGGCCAGCGCCACCCGTTCGCAGTTCGCGGAGATGGAGAAGAAGGTGGCGGCGCTTGGCGCCGAGGTGAAGCGCCTCACCGCGGCCAACGAAGAGCTGCACCGCCGCCTCGACGACTTCATCGCGGCCGACGTCGACCGGATGAACACCGTCCGCAACCTCGGTGACCGGGTCACGAAGTTCGGCGACGTGAAGGAGCGGGTGGAGAAGCTCGACGTGGAGCTCAAAGGCCTCACCCCGCGCATCGACAAGGCCGTGGCCCTCGGGGCGAACCTCACCGACGTCGATGGGACTCCCATCAACCTCGTCGCCGTGCGCGAGCGCATCGCTGGCCTGGAGAAGCTGCGGGACACGAACCTCGTCGGCAGCGACGGCGCGCCGGTGCGCATCCGCGACCTCGAGCAGCAGATCCGCGAGCTGCGCATCACCTCCGGCCTCGGCACGGGACTCGAGCCGCGCCTGGCCACCCTCTCGGCCGGCATCGAGGATCGCCTCGGCACGCTGGTGAAGAGCCAGATCGGCACCGTCTCCACCACGCTCGCCGGCCAGCAGAAGGAGCTCATCGAGACGGCCGTGAACCCGAAGATCAGCGCCGCGGTGGAAGGGGTGACGGCGCTCATCGGCACGCGCATCAAGGAGAGCGAGGGGCGCCTCAACACCGCCATCCCGGCCACGGTCCTGGCCACCGTGCGAGGGGAGGCGGAGGAGCGCAACAAGGCCGTCGATCAGAAGTTCGCCGCCGTGCCGGTGCAGGTCGACGCGGCCATCACCGCCGCGCGGCCGGGCATCGAGAGCAACGTCCGGAGCAGCATGACGGCCACCCTGACCGTGGACATGAACCGGACCGTGGCCGCGGCGGAGAAGCGGATCACCGACCGGGTGGCGCTCACCGAGTCGACGCTGAACGGCCTGCGCGACACGCTGCCGCTGTCGATCACCATCGCCACCAAGGCGGCGGCGGTCGACCTCCGCGACGGCCTCGTGGCGGAGATCGACACGCGGGTGAAGCAGAGCGAGCAGACGATCAAAGGCCTGATCCCGGCCGGCGTGAACGACGCGGTCGGGACACGGCTGGCGAACCTCGACCAGCGCATCGTCAACACCGTCGATGCGCGCGTCGGCGACCTGGACGGACGGGTGCGTGCGGCGGTGGAGGTCGCGGCGCGGATCATCCCCACCACCATCGACAGCGAGGTGACGAAGCGCATCGCCACGCTCGACATCGGCACGCAGATCAACCGGGCCACCACGGAGGTGGAAGGCCGGCTGACCAACACCATCAACACCCGCCTGAGCGCGGAGCGGCAGGCCACGGCCGCGCTGATCGACACCACCACGCTGCGCCTGCGCGGCGAGATCACCTCCGCCGTGGCGACGGAAGGGATCGCCGTGCGCGGCCTGATCACCAACATCAAACGCGAGCAGGACACGAAGTTCACCCCCGTGGACAAGAAGGTCCTGGTCGTGGACAAGATCAACCTGAACCCCTGACGCCATGCTCTCCACCATCGAACGGCGGGTCACCGCCACGCTCGGCGACGCATTGAGCAAACGCTCGCACGTCGCCGTCGTCTCCGCGCCGGGGCCGGCCGAGGCGATCGCCGCGGGGAGCGGGCGAATGGTGGTGTCGCTGCAGGAGATCACGCCGGACGCCGGCTTCGAGCGGGATGAATTCGCGCTGGCGCAGAAGGACCCGCCGCTCAGCCGGCGCGTGCTGCCGCTGCGCTTCCTGCTGCAGGTCAGCGCGCGCCTGCGCCCGGCCGACACGCCGGCCGGCGCCGCCGAGGCAAGGACGCGGATGCTCGATGACCTCTCGCTGGCCGCGCACGCCCTCGCCGCGGCGACGTTCCGCAACGGCAAAGGCCTCGGGTCGGCGGAGGCGGACCCCGGCTTCGAGGTGCTGTCGTTCGGCCTGGAGACCGGGACGGTGGCGCGCGAGCTGGCGGACGGGATG
>DATEOX010000467.1:0-5697 GCA_035273585.1 Thermoanaerobaculia bacterium | reverse complement strand
CGCGATAGTCCTGGCCGAGCTTGTCGATTTCGTCGAGGAGGACGACCGGATTCACCGCCTCGGCCCGACGCATCGCCTGGATGATCCGTCCGGGCATCGCGCCGACGTACGTCCGGCGATGTCCGCGAATCTCCGCTTCATCGCGCACGCCGCCGAGGGAGATGCGCACGAACTTGCGGTCGAGGGCGCGTGCGATGGAGCGCCCGAGGGACGTCTTGCCGACGCCGGGAGGTCCGACGAAGCAGAGAATCGGTCCCTTCATCTTCTGCCCGCGCAGCTTGCGCACGGCGAGGTACTCGAGGATGCGCTCCTTGATCTTTTCCAGGTCGTAGTGGTCCTCGTCGAGGATCGTCCGGGCGCGCTGCAGGTCGTGGTTGTCGGCCGACATCACGCCCCACGGCAGGCCGGTCATCCAATCGAGGTAGGTGCGGATGATGGACGTCTCGGCGGAGTCGGGATGGGAGCGCTCCAGGCGCTTGATCTGCTTCTCGATCTCCTCCCGCGCTTCCTGCGGGATGGCCTTCTCCTCGATCTTCTTGCGGTAGTTCTCGACCTCCTCGGTCAGCTCTTCGCCTTCGCCGAGCTCGGACTGGATGGCCTTGAGCTGCTGGCGCAAAAAGTACTCGCGCTGGCTCTTGTTCATCTCCCCCTGCGCCGCGGAGGAGATCTCCTGCTGCATGGTGAGGAGGTTGATCTCGCGGGTGAGGAGCTCGTTGACTTTCTTCAGCCGCTCGACCGGGTCGATGGTCTCCAGGATGGCCTGCGCCTCTTCGAGCTTGAGATCGAGGTTGGACGCGGCGAGGTCGGTCAGGCGCGCCGGGTCGTCGAGGTTGGCGGCGATGACCATCACTTCGGGGCTGATGTTCTTGCCCAGGGAGACGGCGCGCTCCAGGTTCTGCTTCACGGCCCGGATGAGCGCTTCGGTCTCCAGACCGCGGTCCTTGGTGACCGGCTCCTCGATGCGGGTGATCTTGGCCTTGAAGAACGGGGCGGTCTGGATGAAGTAGTCGATGCGGGCGCGGGAGAGGCCCTGGACCAGGATGCGGATGCGGCCGTCGGGCAGCTTCAGCATGCGCATGATGATGGCCACGGTGCCGACGCGGTAGAGATCGTCCTCCCCCGGGTCCTCGTTCTGGAAGTCCTTCTGCGCGGTGAGCATGATCACGCGGTTCTCGGCCAGCGCCTGGTCCACGGCGTTGATCGACTTCTCCCGCGACACCGACAGCGGGACGATGATGAAGGGAAAGATCACCAGGTCCTTGAGCGGCAGCACCGGCAGGACGTCGGGGATCTTGATGGCTTCTTCTTTCGCGGACTCGTTCGCGTCGGTCATGCGTTCCTCACGTCAGGGAGAGACCATTGCGCCTTCGTGTGCAATGGCCGTTCCTCATTTCAACTGGTGCAGTTCCTTCACAAAGGCCTCCACGTCCTCGAAGCGCCGGTACACCGAGGCGAAGCGGACGTAGGCCACCGGATCGACTTCGCGCAGGCGCTGCATCACCTGCGTCCCGAGCTGCAGCGAGGAGACCTCCCGCTCGCCGGCGTCCTGCATGGAGGCCTCGATCGAGTCGGCGATCCGCTCCAGCTCCGTCTGCGACACGGGACGCTTGCGGCAGGCGATCTGCAGTCCGCGCATCAGCTTCTCTCTCTCATACGGCTCGCGACGCTGATCGCGTTTGACGACCTGAAACGGGAGGTGCTCGATCTTCTCGTAACTGGTGAAGCGCCGGTCGCAGCGCGTGCACTCGCGGCGGCGGCGGATGACGTCTCCTTCCCGGCTCTCGCGCGAGTCGACGACGCGGTCCTCCGAGTTCCCGCACCATGGGCAGCGCATTACGCCGCCGTCATATCACAGCTACTCGTGACCGGCCTGCTCCAAATCGCGCCAGCTCAATCCTTCTTTGATGAAGAGCACCAGGCCGGTGAGCAGCACGGGGAGCGTCCCGACGATGTGGAAGACGATGGCCACCGCCACGGAGCTGTCGATGTCGAAGCCGTAGAAGTTGGTGAGCACGAGCTGACACGCTTTGTGGAAGCCACCCACGCCGCCGGGCGTCGGGATGGCCAGGCCGACGGTGGTGATGCCGGTGACGAAGAAGCTCGCATCGAACGGCAGTGGGCGGTGCATGGCCACGGTCACGATCCAGAACTGCGCGGTCAGGCAGAACCAGACGCCCGCCGTACAAAAGAGGACCTTGAATAACGCCGACGGCCGCTCGGTGATGTCCAGCGACTCCGCGAACGAGTCGAAGAAGTGCATCCACGAGCCGCGGAAGCGGTTCGGCAGCAGGCGACCGACAAACGCGTGCGCGCGGCGGATGCCGCCGCGGAAGAAATAGAGCCCGAAGACGAACACGGTGAGCACGGCCAGGACGACGCCCGCCCCCACCGCTCCGCTCTTGATGATGAAGAAGGAGGTGCTGCCGGAGTAGTCGTTCCAGTGCACCGCGGCGAAGTAGACGTAGAGCAGGAGGAGGCTGTAGAGGTCGAGGATGCGCTCGGTCAGCACCGTGCCGAGGGCGGCGGAGAAGCGCACTCTCGTGCGCCGGGCGAGGAGCGCCGGGCGGGCCACGTCGCCGGCGCGGATGGGGAGGACGGTGGAGAGCATGTAGCCGCAGGTGTTGGCGAAGAAGGTGTCGTAGAAGGGCGGCGGATTGTCGGCGTCGAGCAGGGTCCGCCAGCGCAACGTCCGGAAGACGAGGGCGAACCAGTTGACGAAGAGGCCGGTGATCAGCCACCACGGATTCGTCGACTCCAGGATCCGTCCCACGTCGCGCAGGTTGCTGCTGCGCAGGAAGAGCCAGAGGAAGAGGACCATCAGCGCCAGGGCGACGGTCAACTGGAGAATGCGTTTCAAGGGAGGGGGGTTGTACCACACCACACGAGCTCACAGCTCACAGGTCACAGCTCACAGGATGCGCGTTTATACCAACTCGGTTTTCTACAAGCACGATACGGGCGTTGGGCATCCGGAGAACGCGCGGCGGCTCGATGCTGCGCTGGCCGGCGTCGCCCGCGCGGGCCTCGATGTGACGCGCGACGTTCCATCCCATCCCGAGACGGACCGCATCATCGCCAAGGTCCACTCCGCCGACTACCAGCGGCAGGTCGACGAGGCGGCGCGGATGGGGATGCGCTTCTTCCACTCCCTCGACAACCCGCTCTCCGCATCATCGTTCGCCGCGGCGCGCACGGCGGTCGGCACCGCCCTCGAAGCAGCCGATGCGATCTGGCGGCGCAGCGAGAGCGAGCGCGCGCTGATCATCGCCCGGCCGCCCGGCCATCACGCGGAGCGCGTCGAGGCCATGGGCTTCTGCTTCTTCAACACCATCGCCTGCGCGGCCGAGCTCCTGCGCGAGCAGCAGGGCATCGAGCGCGTCTTCATCTTCGACTTCGATGTTCATCACGGCAACGGCACGCAGCATCTGTTCGAGGAGCGCGACGACGTCTACTACGCGTCCATACACCGCTATCCGTTCTATCCCGGCACCGGCGCGGCGAGCGAGATCGGCATCGGCCCCGGGCGCGGCTTCACGCGCAACTTCCCGATGTCCGCCGGCGAAGGCGACGCCTCCTTCCTGCGCATCGTGGAGGACGAGGTGCTGCCCATCATCGATGACTACCGGCCCGACGCCATCCTTCTCTCCGCCGGCTTCGATGGCCACCGCCGCGACCCGCTGGGCGGGATGCGCATCACCGAGCAGGCGTTCGGGGAGCTGACCCGGCGCATCGTCGAGCGAGGCAACGGCCGCGTGCTGTCGCTGCTCGAAGGCGGCTACGACATGGAGGGGCTCGCAGCGAGCGTCGCGGAGCACGCGACGGCGCTCTCGTCGTAAACTGCACGGATCATGAGCACCGTGCCGCCCGTGCCACCGCCGCCGTACGTTCCACCGCCTGAAGGCTCGTACGTCCCGCCGCCGACGATGACGCCGCCTCCCGCCCCGGGCGGGCAGCCGCCGGCGCAGAAGACCGGCTGCGGCAAGATCGCCTGCATCGGCTGCTCGATCCTCACCGCCCTCGGGGTGATCGCCGTCTTCATCCTCGTCTTCTTCGTCTTCCGCCTGATCAAGTCGTCCGACGTCTACAAGGAAGCGCGCGACCGCGCCACCCACGACCCGCGCGTGATCGCCGTCCTCGGCGAGCCGATCACCACCGGCTTCTGGGTCTCCGGCAGCGTGAAGATCAACAACGACCAGGGGACGGCGAACATCGACTTCCCGATCTCCGGCCCGAAGGGAAACGCCAAGGTGCACGCCGAGGCGACCAGGGACGAGCGGCAGTGGCACTACGTCGTGCTGCGGGTGAAGCCGGAGAACGGGCCGGCCATCGATCTGGCGGAGCCGGAGGCGCCGCCGCCTACGCCTTAGCAGCCAGGATCCGCCCGTACAGCTCCTCGAGCCGCGTGATACGCAGCTCCTTGGAGAAGCCCCCCATCACGTGCCGCCGCGCGTTCTGCGCGACCGCGGCGGCGCGCCGCTGATCCTGCAGCACGACGCCGATGGCGCCGGCCAGCGCCCCCACGTCCTTCATCGGGACGAGCCAGCCGACGTCGGGCGACGAGACGAGCTCGCGGTTGCCGCCGGCGTCGGTGGCCACGACCGGCTTGCGCATCGACATCCCCTCGCGGATGGTGCCGGTGATGCCGGTGCCGGCCCATGAGGCATCGACCACCACGTCGCACGAGGCGAAGACGTTCGGCATGTCGGTGCGGTACTCGATGGCGCTGACGTGCCCGGCCATGCCCTGCTCGCTCGCATAGCCGAGGACCTCGGTGCGCTCGGCGTCGTTGCGGCAGCCGATGAGCGCCACGTGCACCTCGGGATGGCGCGGCACGAGCGACTTCGCGGCGCGGATCAGCTCCATCCAACCCTTCCAGTCGCGGACGCCGACCTGGCCGATGAGGAAGCGATCGTCGGCGATCCCTTTTTCGCGGCGGAAGGCGCGCGGGTCCCAGCGGTCGGGATCGAAGAGCGCGACGTCGGTGCCGGCGTAGACGACCTCGACTTTCTCGGGAGGCAGGCGACCGCTGGCGACGATCACGTCGCCGATCTGCCGGCAGACGGTGACGATGCGGTCGACGCGGTTCGTCCGGTACTTGCCGCGGTTCCAGAGGTCGAGCGGAAAGGAGACGCCGCGGTTCACCACGAAGGCGCCGACCGGGCGGCGGAGCGTCGCGGCGAGCGCGACGGCGTGGGCCACGCCCTTGTGCACGTGGATCACGTCCGGCTCCTTTTCCGCGATGAGGCGGCGGAGCGCGGAGATGCTGCGCAGGTCGAACTGGTTGCGCAGCGGAAGGCCGGCGAAGGCAACGCCCCGAGCCTCACTTTGACTCTGCAGCGTGGCGTCGGGACGGCTGATGATGGTCACGTCATGGCCGCGCTCGCGAAGGCCAGTGGCGGCCTGGAACATCTGGTGCACCGAGCCGGTGTTGAACTGATTGAACTCGAGGATCTGGAAGACTTTCATCGCGGTGGTGGCGGCGCTCGCGGCGGCGCACTGTAACACCAGCGATCACACCCGGCGCGGCTACCTCCGGAGCATTGCCGCGTCGTACGGTGCCCCGCCGCGGCCGGTGATCATCGTCCCCGGCTTCGGCGTCACGCGCCTGTACGATCCGGTGGCGAACCGCTACGTCTGGGGCACGCCGCGCGCGACGGTGCAGACGCATTTCGAGGACGACCTCGACCTGCCCCTCAC
>DATEOX010000466.1:0-2918 GCA_035273585.1 Thermoanaerobaculia bacterium | reverse complement strand
GCGCGGCATGGTGGCTGTCCTTTGGCGGGGACGCCCCAGCTGTTGCGCGTCGATCAGGATGAGAATCACACGGCGATCTGGATGAGAGACGCCGCCGTGGGTCTGTAGGGAGGGCGTGGCCCGACCGGAGGGACCACGGCGGCGACGGCGCGATCCCGGAGGGATCTTGCCGTTGGGTGCCGCGGCCGGCGGGTAACGGAACGGGTCTTCCCTCTCGGGGATCCGCCCGTTGCCCGGCCGCCACGTCACCGACCGCCAGATGAGGCTGTACATGAAGTTCCGCCGGACCGACCCGGTGCCGCTCGCCGCCGCCAAGGCCGGGTTCAGCACCGCGACCGCCTACCGGATCGAGCAGGATCCGCGGCTGCCGTCGCAGAAACCCGCTCCGCGGGGGCGGCGTCGCCCGGACCCGCTGGCCGCTGTCTGGGAGAGCGAGATCCTCCCGCTGCTGCAGGCCGCCCCGGGGCTGCGGCCTATCGCCCTCTTCGAGGAGATCCTGCGGCGCCATCCCGATCTCGGCCTCGGCATCCGCCGCACCCTGGAGCGCCGGATCCGGTCCTGGCGGGCGCTGCACGGCCCCGAGCAGGAGGTCGTCTTCCGCCAGGTCCACGAACCCGGGCGGCTCGGCCTGTCGGACTTCACCGACATGGGCGAACTCGCCGTCTCGGTGGCCGGCGAGGCGCTCGAGCACCGGCTCTACCATTTCCGGCTGGCCTATTCGGGCTTCGAGCACGCCCATGTGGTGCTCGGCGGCGAGAGCTACGTCGCCCTCGCCGAGGGGCTGCAGAACGCCCTTTGGGCGCTCGGCGGCGCGCCGCGCGAGCATCGCAGCGACAGCCTCTCCGCCGCCTTCCGCAACCTCGACCGCGACGCGACGGAGGACCTGACCCGGCGCTACGACGCGCTCTGCGCGCACTACGGCATGGCGCCGAGCCGCAACAACCCCGGCCTGGCCCACGAGAACGGCGCCATCGAGAGCGCGCATGGGCACCTCAAGAAAGCGATCGACGACGCCCTGCTGCTGCGCGGCTCGCGCGACTTCGCCGACCTGGCCGCCTGGCGCCGCTTCGTCGACGAGGTGGTCGGGCGGCGCAATGCCCGCGCGGCGCCGCGCATCGGGATCGAGCGGGCCGCGCTGCAAGACCTGCCGCGGCGACGCACCGCCGACCACGAGGACGCCATCGTCACCGTGACCTCCTCCGGCGGCTTCGTCCTGCGCAAGGTGTTCTACAGCGTCCCGTCGCGCCTGATCGGCCACCGCCTGCGTGTCCGGCTCTTCGACGACCGGCTCGAGGTCACCCTCGGCGGCTCCCTCCAGATGACGCTGCTCCGCGGCCGCCCGCGCCCCGATGGCCGGCACGGCCATGTCGTCGACTACCGGCACCTGATCCATTCCCTCCGGCGCAAGCCGATGGCGCTCATCGGTCTCGTCTACCGCGACCGGATCTTTCCCCGCCCCGCCTACGCCCGCGCCTTCGAGGCGATGCTGGCCGGCCTCCCAGGCCGTCTCGCCTGCCGGACCATGGTGGACCTCCTGGCGCTCGCCCATGACCGCGCTTGCGAGGCCGAACTGGCCGGCGTGCTCGACGCGCTGCTCGACGCCGGCCGCCTGCCCGACATCGCCGAGCTGCGCGCGCGCTTCGTGCCGGACGCCGCGGCCATGCCCGGTGTCACCGTCGCCCAGCCGCCGCTCGGCGCCTACGAGGAACTCGCCACCGTGCACCGCGGAGACGCCGCATGAGCCGCGCCGATCCGATCGACGCCGGCCGGCTGACGCTCGCCCTCAACGACCTCAGGCTGCCCGCCATCAAGCTGGTCTGGCCCGACCTCGCCGCCCGCGCCGACAAGGAGGGCTGGCCCGCCGCGCGCTTCCTCGCGGCGCTGGCCGAGCACGAGATCGCCGAACGCGCCAACCGCCGCATCCAGCGCCATCTCGAGGAGGCCCGCCTGCCGCCCGGCAAGACGCTCGACAACTTCGACTTCGAGGCCGTCCCCATGGTCAGCAAGGCGCAGATCATGGCGCTCGCCGCCGGCGATACTTGGCTCGAGAAGGGAGCCAACCTGCTGGCCTTCGGCCCGCCAGGCGCCGGGAAGTCGCATCTCGCGGCCGCCCTCGGCCTTGCCCTGGTCGAGAACGGCTGGCGCGTGCTGTTCGCCCGCACCACGGACCTGGTGCAGAAGTTGCAGACCGCGCGGCGCGACCTGCAGCTCGAGGCCGCCATCGCCAAGCTCGACAAGTACCATCTGCTGATCCTCGACGACATCGCCTACGTCACCAAGGACCAGGCCGAAACCAGCGTCATCTTCGAGCTCATCGCCGCCCGCTACGAACGGCGGTCACTCATGATCACCGCCAACCAGCCCTTCGGCGAATGGGGCCGGATCTTCCCCGACCAGGCCATGACGCTCGCCGCCGTCGACCGCTTGGTCCACCACGCCACCATCTTCGAGATGAACGTCGAAAGCTACCGAAGGCGCGCCGCCGTCGAGCGTAAACGAGGACCGGGCCGGCCGCCGACGCGCGCGACAATCAACACCTCAGCCTGATTGTCGCGCAGCACCAGAAACCGCTTGCCTCGGTGTCGCGCCACGACAATCATCCATCCGCCGCGACCCATGACTCTCATCCTGATTGTCGCGCCGCTCGCATCCAAGTTGTCGCGCTATACCCTTCCGCCTGCAAGCCATAGTCCGCAAGTGGGCGGACCACATCACCGTCCCGATCGCCATCGCCCGCGACGGCAAGGACGAGCCCGCGAACGAGGGCACGGCGCTCTGGCGCAAGCCGAAGTCTGAGGTCAGCGAGGAGAGTTACACCGAGCGCGAGATCTTCTTGCGCGAGCTGGTCGCCAACGCGGCCGACGCCGTCGACCGGCGCCGCTTCGAGGCGCTGACCAGTCCGGACCTGACGCTGCCCG
>DATEOX010000465.1:0-11294 GCA_035273585.1 Thermoanaerobaculia bacterium | reverse complement strand
TCGTGCTGTGTTCACCGAACGCGGCGAGATCGCGCTGGGTCAACGAAGAGATCAAGACCTTCAAGGCGCGAGGCCGCGAGCAGGTCTTCGCCGTCATCGTAGACGGTGAACCCAATGGAAGCGACAGGCCGGAGACCGCAGGGGCGGAGTGCTTTCCGGAAGCGCTGCGCTATCGCATCAACGAAAGGCGCGAGGTCACCGCCGAGCGCGCCGACCCAATTGCCGGCGACGCGCGTAAGCACAAAGACGGCTTCGACCGTGCCATGCTCAAGACCGTCGCCGGAATACTCGGCGTCGATTTCGCCAAGCTCGTCAAGCGTGACGAGGAGCGGAGGAAGAGGCGTAACCGAATCGTCGTCGGCGGACTGAGCCTCGTTCTGGCGATCGTCAGCGCCCTTGGCGTGTGGGGATGGATCGAGAGGACCCGCGCCGTCGCGCAAGCAGATCGTGCACAACGGCAGGTCGCGAGCAATGCAGTCTCAAATCTGCTGACCGATGACCCACTCAAGGCAGTCCTCATCCTGCTGACCCTCCGCGGCGGTCCCGATCCGGAGGGAGCGTTGCAGGCCGCCATAGAGCTCCAATCGAAGGCGATCCCCACAGCCGTTCTGAGCGTTCCATCCGTGTCGGAAGCCGAGTTCTCGTCAACAGGGGAAAAGGTTGTCACTGCCACAACGGACGGCCGCGTGCAGTCATGGAATGCCGACGGTACCGGTGGCCCGGGCTTCCTGAGGAACGTGGCTACCCACGAACGAGATCGTTACCCGCGGCTTGTTGCTGATGCTTGGATCCATCACCGCCCTCCCCCAGTTGTGCCGCTCACTTTGCTGGGCCATGCCGAGCCAGTTGCACCCCCCGGCTTCCACCTTCTCGAGAAACAGCGGCTTCTCGACGTGCGCGGTGAGTTCGTTCTGACCACCACGGAGAAGGGCCACGAGGTCTTCCTCTGGAACACGAGACAGAAGGGTGCACCGGAAACGCTCGAAGGCCACGTCGGGAGCATCATCAACAGCGCGTCGTTCAGCCCGGATGGGCAGAAGATCGTGACCACTTCCGCTGATGCCCTGGCGGCGGTCTGGCCCGTTCGCGGTGACGAATCGCCTTGGATTCTGAAAGGCCACCCAGGAGATGTCTTCCATGCCGCGTTCAGCGCGGATGGGAAATGGGTGCTGACCCTATGTGATGGAATCGTGCGAATCTGGCCCGCGAACGACAGGGACGGACCGCTGGTGCTGACGAATCATGTCGGAGGCGCGGTGGAAGCCCTGTTCAGCGCGGACGGCCGGCGCATCTTGACGTCTGCTGGTGATGGCACCTTGCGGGTGTGGAGCGCTGATGGTCACGGCGATCCCGTCATCTTGCGGGGCCCGACCAACATGGATCAGGAAATTCAGGCCTCATTCAGCCCGGACGGGCGTCGCGTGATCGCGCCCTTTGACGACGGCTCGGTACGAATCTGGAACAGCAGCGGCGTCGGAGAACCGATTGCTTTCGGGACGGAGCCTGTCGACACCGCAGCGTTCAGCGGGGATGGGCGTCGCGTCGTGACAGCATCCAACGACGGCAACGTGGTGGTGTGGCAGGTCGACCGCAGAATACCGGTTCCGCTCTTGACCCACGCCGGCGCGTGGAACGCGATGTTCAGTCCAGACTCGACCTGCATCGCCGGCAAATGGGCTGATGACACAGTACACGTCTGGAAGGCTGACGGGACGGGAAGCGACGTCGTCCTGGGCAAACCGCTGAATGGTGATCAGCTCTCATCGATGCTCTTGAAAGCCGTTCCGGGGAACCGTCTCCGGTGGGCCGGTTTCGCATTCAGCCCGGATGGCCGCCGCATCGTGACCGTGGCAACCGGGGACGACGTCGCGAAGATCTGGAACTCCGACGGGACCGGGCGGCCGATCGAGTTGAAAGGTCACAGCCGGGAGGTGTTTGAAGCGGTGTTCAGCCCCGACGGCAAGCGCGTCGTGACAAGTTCGGACGATGGCACGGCTCGCATCTGGGATGCGATCAGCGGTAAAGCAGTGCTGACCCTGGCCGCGCATAAGGCGCGTGTTTCAAGCGCCCTGTTTAGTCCGAACGGCAAGAGCGTCCTGACCTCGTCGGACGACGGTACGGTACGCGTGTGGGACGTGGCGACGAATAGACAAGTGGCCCTGCTGCGGGAGGAGAATCCCGGCAGCCCAACGGTACCGAGGATGGGCAGCCAGACCCTGCATTTCGGAGACGCAGCTCATTCAATCAATCGGGCGCGCTTCAGTCCCAACGGCCGAAGCGTCCTCACCGCGTCGCAGAATGGCACGGTGCAAGTGTCGCTGATTGATTGGGAATCGCTGCTCGATCGCATTGCGCGACGGACCACGGCATGCCTCGCAGCCGCCGACCGCGAACGCTACCTGGGCCAGGAGCCCGCGCGCGCGAAGAAGGAATTCGAGCAATGCGAGGCAAAGTACGGGCGGACCAGGACGTCTCGATGACGGATAAATATCAGAACGCCGGTATTAATGCCACAAGCGGGCTCAGGAACGGTGGCGAGATGAGAACGCGTAATCCTTGAAACTGGCGAAAGTCGGTTTTGCGGATGTGTCGAGATAGGAAACGGGCTCAGGAATTTGGGCTATGAGTCCGTCAAATCGACAGTCGAGCGTCGCCTTCGAGAACCGATGTCTTCAACTGCGGGCGCTCTCCGCTCTTCCACAGTGCAGCAGTGTGTAAGACCCGATACCTGATTGGCCCGCCGTCCGGCCTTTCGCTGCGCGCAATGGGGCGCGGGACGCAGACAAACTCGGTGCGCATCACATCGGCCGACAATTGGACCTTCGCATAACCGTGTCCTCCAAGGTCTACGAACTCGAGGTGCGGAGCCAGATCCGGGTTGGACAGCGACCGTGCGCGCTTCAGGTCGAAGCTCCGTGCATATTCGAAGCAGGCACGGACGCCGTGCTTCAGCAGCATGTTGAAGGTCCATTCCGGCTTCGCCCCCGCCTCCTTGTCCGCAAGAAACAGCGGTCGCAGCGGAGCGTCCTTCGGAAGATTGTGCTCATAGGCCTCCATTACGCCGGGACTGGCGAGTGACGCGCCGACGAAGCTCAAGCCGACCGGCTCGAACTTGCCGGGCGGAAGCTCCGCAGTCGCATATCCGGCCCAGAAGCTGTGGCGGTCGCCCGAGACGATGGCGAAGCCTGTGATCTTCGCGTCGCGCACGAGATGGTAGATCTCGGCGCGCTCTGCATACGCGGTACCATAGTCACCCCCGCCCAGGGCTGCGTAAGTATTCGGCGGCCAGGACTCCTTGGTGAGACCCGCGGGCAGGTTCTGAGGGTCGGCGCGCCAATCCAGAGCGCCCAAAGAGTTGCCCCAGATTTTCCACGCCGCTGTTGAGCTCTTGAGCCTCTTCTTGAACCACACCTTCTGCTCCGCCCCGAGAATTGTTTGCGGCGGCGCGCTCCGTTGCGGATTGGGGACGTGCGCATCGTTGAACCGGATTTCCGGAGGGGGATTGCCGCCGTTGAAGCCGCGGCCGCCGTCGAGAACCTGCATCGCAGGCTCGGGAAACATTCCCAGGAACTCGTTGCCGCCGAGATTCCCGAGAGACGGATCGCTGAAGGGATCCGCGCTCCGATAGCTATGCTGGTCGGTAATGATCAGGTCCAGGTTGCGGCCGTACCGCAGCGCGCGGTAGGCCTTGAGACTGTTGATCGCCGTCAGGTTGTTCGGTTCCGCCCCCAGCCCATCGCTGTCGAACTCCTTGATTGGGACATTTTGTACGGCTGGTGGATCGAAGCGCTCGAGCGACCCGCCGCGATGAGCGACACGTGCAGGGAGATATTCGAACCAGGCCTGATTCGCCGCCACCTTGATGCTCTGGCCAGGCTGCTCGAACGGTCCCGCCTTGACGATGCTTTGCCAGCCTTGCCACGAGAATTCATGGTTGTCCCAGATAGCGACGAACGGCCAGCGCGCGCGAGCGTCCTGGAGGTCAGGATCGGCGAGATAGCCTTTGTAGATGGCCCGGTAGCCATCGACGGTCAGCGGTATGTGGAACTTGCCGACCTTGTGGCCATCCGCGATGCGTGCAACTTCATAGATGGTGCGGTCGTAGCGCGTCTTCACCTCGTCGGGATACTCGACCACCTCATAGATGAAATCACCAAGGTGCAGAACGAAATCGAGCTTCTCGGCGACGGGAGCGCGTTCGTCTTCGTAAATCATCCGGCGATAGGCGTTGAGCTTCCCCTCGTTGACGTCCTGACAGCTCACGAATGCGAAGTTCACTGTGCGGGGATCGTTTGGCAACGGCGCGGTGAGCGTGCGGCCGACCCGGCTGCCATTTCCGTCGCTGTCGGTAAACCGATACCAGTACGTGCGCGCCGGCTCGAGGCCACCAATCAGAACGCGCGCGGTCCAGTCCGCGGCGCTCGAAACCGGTGTCTTCGCGTGCGCTATGACTCGGCGGAACGCCTCATCCTCGGCCACCTCGACGGTCAGGAGCTGCCGTGTGCCCTCGGCGAACGGACGTCTCGTCCACAGGATGACGCTGTGCGGGTCGGGATCGCCCGAGGCGACTCCCTGAGGGTAGAGATCACGCCGCTCATGCCAGCGGACACGCGAACCGCGCGCCGGTCCGACCCATGCGAGCGAAGCACCAATTGCCGCAGCAGCTTTGAGAAAGGACCGGCGGCTGATCTTCATGTCTCACTCCGTCCGCGCTACGAGGATGTCACACCGCGGCTTTGAATTGCGCCGGCCCTCTATTGATCGTCACGAGAATGTCGCCCACCGTTTGCATGCCTCGGACGGATTGAGGACGGGCACCGGGCACACACAGAGAACCGCTCACTCCAGATCCCAGAGGTGCGAGGGCCAACACGCGCACGAACCCACGGAGGAGCCTAACGTCCGGACGGGCTAGGCCAACAAACGCACCGCGCCGTGCGCGGCGGTGGCTGGGAGCGCTGGACGAAGTCAGAACCGCCGCGCTCGCCCCTCCTGATGCGGACCGATCGGAGTGCCGGCGCGTTGTAGCTGTGACCTCGCTACGGTTCGTTCGAGTTAGCAGAGTTGCTCCCCTGCCGAATGGCGACGGTCCATCGATCGACCTCGGTGAATGACCGGTTCACGTTCGGGTTCTCATACACTGTGATTCCATCTGCGTAGATGGTCAAGCCCGCGAGCAGCCACTTGTCGTTGGCGAGCGTCGCGTACCCGTCAAAAAAAATCGTGAATTGTTGAAGATCCGTCATCAGCATGTTCTCGGGTTGAAATTCGAAAGAGTCAACGTTGCCCGACTCGAAGTTATCGCTCCAATTGTCGAGATCCCATGCGTGCCACGGCGAATAATTGGTTTTACCAATTCCGAATCTCACTGTACCGTTTGTCCCGGCTCCATCTAGGAAGTCGACCCAGCCGGTGCCCGTCGTAACCACGACGGTAAGCATCTGAATGTAGCCGGCGGCGTTGACGGGATCGCCTACCCACCACTGCTGATACGACGGCGTGAGTGGCCCGCTGAAGGAGAAGCCCGAACCGAGACTTCCCCAACGTCCGCTGTAGGTGATCCACGTCTGGCCATTTAACGGCGTATCGGTTGTGCCCACGTTAACCACGTTGGTCCAGGTCTGCCATACTGACCCGCCGTCCGCCGTGATGTCGTTCGCAGTTCCGAAGAGCCGCTTGAAGGTTCCCGCCCACGGATAGGAAGCGTGCGAGGAGAGAGCGCAATACACCACCGGATGACCTGAATTGAGTTGGTACCCATCCTGGGAACTAGACGAAGTCGATGGTTGGTTCCACCACTTACCTTCGCTGTCATGTGACGAAAAGTAGATTGCGAAGATTGTGTTGCTCGAAGTATCGATTCGGACTGTGACGTGTTCCCAGTCGCCCTCGTGTGAGCCGAAGATAGACAGAAGGAAGATATCGCCGTTGTATGGAAAGAAGAACATGTACTGGATGTCCAGGTGCGAAGGCTGCGAAGGCACTGCCAGGACATGCGCATAGCAAACTGCCCCGCTGAGATTGCCGCCGTACAAGGAAGAATTGTTGGCGCTCAGATAGAAACCCGTGAGCTTCGATGCGCCCGAGGTGTAGTTTTCCGAGGACGGTGGCGGGCCGGGGTCAGTAGCTGTGTAGCTCTGCGTAGTGAGGTTCGCGACGGTTACGCTTGGTGTAATGCGGACAGAGGGCGCGGCATTGAAATACATCGAGACACCAGCCAAGTACCACTCGACTGCGGAAGGCATGTACTTCTCGCTCGGATGGAGACGAACTTCCGGCGCGAATTGTTGGATGACGGCGTCGCTGATGACCGGTGCCGGAGTCACGGCCGCTCCTCTACGGCGTCGCTGCTGAACCAGCGAAACGTTACCAGCGAATCGTTATTGTCATCATCCGTTGAATCTTCTGAAAACGCGACCGTATAATTCAGCGTGCCGATGACAACGGTCTGCGGTATGACGTCGCTCGACAATTGCCAAGGTGCGGTGGCAGACGTCTGATATTGAATCTGTACCGTGAATTGATAGTCGCCGGGGTCCGTAACGTCATATGCGACGGCGCCGATCTGCTGGAATTCGCCGGTTCCCGTATACGCCTTCGATGAGTTATCGGGAAGGGTGAGCGTGACCTGCTGTGTATAACTGGCGAAGGTCTCTATCGTGACGTAGATCGTGGTGTTCGGTTGCGTCACACTGATCGGTATCGTTAACGGATTAGCCATCGGTATCTCCCGAGCACTCCGTGACCGGAGTTGCGAATTAGGTCTACGTATGGGAGTGTCCGCTCGCGGGCGGATCCCTACCCGCGCCGCGCATTCGATCCTTCGCCCGGATGAGAAGTCTCAGCGCAGCCAGAACGGCCGAGTATGGCTAGGAGGCAGGGAGCGACCTCCAATCGCGCGTGAGTCCATCAAATCGACAGTCCAACGTCGCCTTCGAGGACCGACGTCCTCAGCCGCGGGCGCTCTCCGATAACCAGATCCGCAACGCTTTACGACGAAAAAAGTGCGCGACCCTTGAGCAGGTGTTCGGGCCAAAGCTTGTCGGTCGCCCGCCCGCGCGTGTGTTCTCGCCGGCGTACCTTATGGTGCAGCCACGGGGCGCCATCCAAATGTGACGTCCCAGGCCATGTCTGGCTCGAGTACTACCGTCCACTCAGGCGCGCAGATCATCGAGCCGCGCGCCTACCCGTGCGTGCCGCAGTCGATCCCGGCCACGAGTTGCTGGAGCGAAACACGCGGCATAACGAGGATCAGGCTCGACTGACGATATGGCTGGGAGGCAGGGAGTCGAACCCCGATTGAGCGGTTCAGAGCCGCTTGTCCTACCATTGAACGACCTCCCAGCAAGAGGTGCCCCGGAGGGCGAGGGCGGGGGATGCTACACGGCGGCTAACCCCACCGTCAAGCGGTGAATTCCGCTCGCATCCTCCTCATTCGGTGGCACAATCAGCGCAGAGGATGAGGCTGTGTTACCGGAAGTCTTTGAGTGTCCGCAATGCGAGCGCCAGTTCGTCGTCGACCTCGTCGAGACGTCCGACGACCGCTCCATCTGGTGCCCCCAGTGCAAGCGCTACCTGGGGGAGAAGGACGTCAACTTCATCCTCGTCACCGAGATCGAGGAGCTGACCGAGCGCCTCCGCTTCGAGCGCGACCGCCTCGAAAAAGACGAAGCCGTCTACGCCATGACCGACTGCGACGTCGAGCTCCACCGCTACGGCACCGAGATCCACAAGGTCGTGAACATCCTGCGCAAGACCCTGGCCGACCTCGACGCCCTCAAGCAGTCCTACCGTTGAGCTCCCCCCTTCTCCTCGACGGCCTTCTCGTCGCCGATTTCACCCGGGTCCTGGCCGGCCCTCTCTGCTCGCAGCTCCTGGCCGACGCCGGAGCGCGGGTCATCAAGGTCGAGGAGCCGGAAAAAGGCGACGAGACGCGCCGCTGGGGCCCGCCTTTTCGGGAGGGGGTGAGCGCGTACTTTCTGAGCGTCAACCGCAACAAGGAGTCGCTGGCCCTCGATCTGAAGCGCGACGGCGACGTCGTCCGGCGACTGATCGAGCGGGCGGACGTCGTCCTGGACAATTTCCTCCCCCGCCAGCGCGCCGCCCTCCTCGGTGACGTGCGGGTCATCAACCCGCGAGCAGTGCACTGCTCCATCAGCGGCTACGATGCCGACACGCCCGACGCCGGCACGCCCGGCTATGACCTGCTGGCCCAGGCGGGGGCGGGGCTGATGTCGATCACCGGTGAGGCGGACGGCGAGCCGATGAAAGTCGGCGTCGCGCTGGCCGACGTGCTCACCGCGCATTACGCGTTCGGCGCCGTCTGCGCCGCTCTGGTCGCGCGCGTACGAACGGGCAACGGCGCCTCGATCGAGGTCTCGCTCTTCAGCGCGACGCTCGCCTCGCTTGTCAACATCGCCCAGAGCGCACTGATGACGGGGAAGGAGGCGAGGCGCTACGGCAACGCCCACCCGTCGATCGTCCCCTACCAGCTCTTCCACGGCCGCGACCGGGCCTTTGCCCTCGGTGCCGGAACCGACAGACACTTCGAGCAGCTCTGTCGAGAGGTGATCGGGCGGCCGGAGCTGCTGGCGGACGAGCGATTTGCGACCAACGAGGCCCGGGTCAGCAACCGTGAGGCGCTGATTCCGATGCTCGAGGAGACGTTCGCGGATAAAGCGGCGGAGGAGTGGGTGGATCGCTGCCGCAAGGCGGCCATCCCCGCCTCGCTCGTGCAGGGCGTTCACGAGGCCCTGCGCAGCGAGAACGGCCGGGTGCTGATCGAAGAGGTCGAGCACGAGCGCATCGGCAGCTACGAGGCGGTGCGCAACCCGGTGCGGGTCAACGGCGAGCGGATGCCCATCCGCTCCGCGCCGCCGGAGATCGGAGAGGACACGGAGAAGATCCTGCGCGAGCTCGGGTTCAGCGCACGAGCGACATCCTGAGGAAGAGCATGCAGGCGGCGAGCATGAACACGAGCAGGAAGGCGATGAGGATCACCGACCGCTGCGTCCTCTTCTCGAACCCACGGAAGGCGATGATCAGCGTCACCGTGGCCAGCAGCATGATCACGCCGCCGACGGTCAGCACGCTGAGGAGCATTCGTTGAAACTGGGGATCCACGACCTCTCCGAAAGTATCACGGCCGCGATCTTCGACTTCGACGAGACGATGATCGATCTCGAGGCGCAGCACGGCGCCGCCCACCGCGCCCTCTGCCAGGAGCTGGGCAGTGACTACGATGCGCTGCCGCTCCCCTTCCGGACGTCATCCGGCATGCGCATCATCGACGACCTCCGCGAGATGCGCGCCTTCTTCGGCTGGAGCGCGCCGGAGGAGGAGCTGTTCGCCATCCGCCACCGGCACTTTCTGCACGAGTGCCGCACCGCGGACCTGCAACTGATGCGATGCGTGGAGCGGACGGTGCGGACGCTGCACGAGCAAGGCCTCACCCTCGCCGTCACGTCATCCGCGGTCGGCGATGCCATCGACGAGATCCTGCGCCGGTTCGGCATCCGCGAGCTCTTCGCATTGATCGTCGACGGCAGCGAAGTGACGCACGGCAAGCCCGATCCGGAGGCCTATCTCCTCACCGCGCGGAAGCTAAAAATGGAACCAGCGGCATGCCTCGTCTTCGAGGATTCGAAGGTCGGAGTCGAGGCAGCGAAGAGAGCGGGCATGACCTGCATCGCCGTCCGCAACGTCCATGCGAGGCAATGGCAGGACCTTAGCGCCGCCGACCTGGTGGTCGAGTCGTTCGAGGAGCTAGCGCTTCCGGACTGACAGCGCGCTCAGCTCCGACACGAGGCGGATCAGCCGCCGCCCTTCCTCATCCGAGGCCTCGTAGGCGCGGCAGAGGGTCTCGAGCTCCTCCTCGTCCTCGTAGGCGGCGACCGTGAAGCCGTCCGGCGGCTGCTGGGGCGAGTCGGTCGGGACGCGCCACCAGGCGTTGCCCTTCAGCCGGTAGCTGACGAAGCCGCGCGAGCGCAGCCGCCGCGCCTCGCCGAGCTGGGCCAGGAGCTCGTCGCCGGACGCCGTCGCCGAGCCGGTGGCGTTCGCCTTCTGCGCGGCCAGCACCTTGCCGACGAAGGTGGCCATCATGTCCTGCAGCCGCTCGCGTGAGTCGCCGGCCGCTTCCACGAAGCGGACGCCGCTGTGCGAGACCGAGCTCTGGCCGTCGCCGCCGGGACTGCGGACGATCGACGAGCGGGCCACCTCGCACTCGAACTCCACGTCCTGTCCCTTCCAGCGGAAGACCAGCCGGAAGCGGTCGCCGCTCTGCAGCGTGCCGTAGTGCTCGAGGAAGGCGCCGGCGATGCCGATGTCCAGCACCAGCGCGCTCTGCCCGTTCATCAGGGCCAGGATCGGCTTGGCAAGGCGAAGCCGTTGGAACTCTCTGCGATCGTCAGCCACCACGGGCGGGAAGTATGGCGCACGGCCGGAACCGTGTCACTGTGGAAATTCTCGGAAAGACAGTTGCTGGTTGCTGGTTGTTGGTTCGATGCGCCTCGAGGATCCGCGCTGCTCATCGGACTAGCAACCAATAACCAGTAACTGGGCGGGCGTGGGGAGCCGGAGGCAAGCATATTGAAAGCGCTCCTCACCAACCGATGACCCCGCCCGCCCCATCTCGCGACCGCCGCAGCATCTGGCGCGTCGGACCGGAGAGCACGTGGACGACCGTGCTCCCGGTCACGTTCATCATCGTCTCGCTCCTCTCCCTGGTCATCCTGCCGTTCGTCGTCTCGCGGCACACGGCGACGAAGCGCAACGAGATCACGCGCATCGCCGAGCCGGCGCGGCGGAGCGCGAACCAGATCCAGATCAACCTCTCCAACGAGCTGGACAAGATCATCGCCTGGCAGGTGACGGGGCAGAAGAACTACCGCGACGACTACTACCGCCTCGTCTCCGAGGAGGAGGCGAACCGCAAGCGGGTGATGGAGCTCGGTCCGACGCTGAGCGAGGACATCGGCCATGATCTCGACGCGCTCTTCGCCCAGATGGCGCGCTGGCACGACAGCGTCCGCGACGGGCAGCTCATCGACCAGCCGCTGCCGAAGGAAGTCTTCCTCACCCGCCTCTACGAGCGGCACCCGGCGTACGAGAAGTCGCTGCTGGCCGCGTCCGACCTGGAGATCGCCATCCAGAGCGCCATCGAGGAGCGGCTGCAGCAGATCCGCGACGCCGAGCAGCTCAACTTCTGGCTGACCGTCATCCTCACCCTCCTCGCCCTCACCTCCGCCCTCCTCGTGGCCGGCCTGGGGCGGCAGATGCGCCTGCTGGCCCGCGAG
>DATEOX010000464.1:0-8540 GCA_035273585.1 Thermoanaerobaculia bacterium | reverse complement strand
GTCATCGATGTGAACCCGTTCACGAAGCGGGTGACGATCGGCCCCGCCTCGGCGCTGGAGCGCGACGAGCTGACCGCCGAGCGGGTGCACTGGATCGCCGGCGAGCCGCCCGCCGGCCCGATCGAAGTGCAGGCGCGCGTCCGCTCCCGGATGGCGGATGTCGCCGCGACGGTCACGCCCCTCGGCGGCGACCGCGCGCGCGTCGCGTTCGCCCACAAGCTGCGCGGCGTCGCCCCCGGCCAGGCCGTCGTCTTCTACGACCACGACCTCTGCCTCGGCGGCGGCTGGATCACTCGCTAGAACGGCAGCACGCGCCCTGCGACGCGCGCCTCGTGATCGAGGAGCCAGCGCTTCACCGGCAGTCCGCCGCCGAAGCCGGTGAGGGAGCGGTTGGAGCCGATCACGCGATGGCAGGGGATGACGATCGGGATCGGATTCGCGCCGTTCGCGGCGCCCACCGCGCGTGAAGCCGCGGGCCTGCCGATGACGCGCGCCAGCTCGCCGTACGAGGTCGTCTCGCCGTACGGGATCTCGCGCAACGCGCGCCAGACGGACTGCTGGAACTCGGTACCGCGCGGCGCGAGCTTCAGGTCGAATGTTTGCGTTTTCCCCGCGAACCAGGCGTCGAGTTGCTCTGCCACGAAGCGCAGCGCGCCGTCGTCCGGCTCCCACCCGTCGGGCGGATCGCCGCGGAAGCGGATCTCCGCCAGCGCGCCGTCGTCGTCCGCGGCGAGGATGAGCGGGCCGAATGGCGCCTGGTAGATGGAGAACCTCACAGCGTCCGCCAGAGTAGCATCGCCGCATAGGCGCGCCAGGGGCGCCACGGCTCGGCCAGGCGCAGCAGTTCCCGATCCGTGACCTTGCCGGCCGCCTTGCGCAACCCGAGGTCGCCGTGCGGGAAGGCGTCCGGCTCGCGCAGGGCGCGCATGGCGACGTAGTGCGCCGTCCATGGGCCGATGCCTTTGACACTGGTCAGCATCCTGATCGACTCGTCGAGCGAGGCGCCGCGGGCGAGCACGACCTCGCCTTGCGAGACCGCCCGCGCCAGTCCGCGGATGGTCTCCCACCGCGCGGCGGGCATGCCGACGTTCTCCGCGGTTGCCAACTGCTCCGGCTGCAGCCCGTGCCGCTGCGCGATGCGCCGCATGAGCGTCGTCGCGCCGGCGACGCTCACCTGTTGCCCGACGATCGCCCGCACCGCGAGCTCGAACGGATTCCACGCGCCCGGCACGCGGATGCCCCGGTTCTGCGCCACGTTCAGGATCGGGAAACGCTCGAGGTGCGCATCGATGGCCGAGTCGGCGTCCGCATCGAAGAGCTGCCGCACGCGCTCTGGCTCGCCGGTGGTGACGAGCGAGGTGCCGTCGAAGCGCACGATCACGTCGCCGCGCTGGTAAAAGTCCGCGCCGACGATCTCCACCACCGCGCGGGGGCGGAGAAAGTCGAGCAGCGCCGTCCAATGAAACGGCAACGCGACCGGGATGCGCATCGGAAAATGTAGAGCCGGCCCTACATTTACTCCACGGTCACGCTCTTCGCCAGGTTCCTCGGCTGGTCGACGTCGCACCCGCGGCGCAGCGCGACGTAGTACGCCAGGAGCTGCATCGGCACCACGGCCAGGATCGGCTGCAGCGGCTCGATCGTCCAGGGGATCTCGATCACGTCGTCGGCGAACGTTTTCATCGCGTCGTCGTGCTCGTCGCAGATCACGATCAGCTTGCCGTCGCGCGCCTTCACCTCCTGAAGGTTCGACACCACCTTGTCATAGACCGGCGTGTGCGTGGCCACCGAAACCACCGGCAGGTTCTCGTCGATGAGCGCGATCGGCCCGTGCTTCATCTCGCCGGCCGGATAGCCCTCTGCGTGGATGTACGAGATCTCCTTGAGCTTGAGCGCCCCCTCCAGCGCGATGGGGTAGTGCACGCCGCGCCCGAGGAAGAGGAAGTCGTTGGCTTTGTAGTACTTGTGGGCCAGCGCCTCGATGTGCTTCTCCTGCTTCTTGAGAATGTCCTCGATCTTGTGCGGGATCACCCGCATCTCGTGCATCGCGTAGCGGAGGTCGTCGCGGTCGTCGCCGCGCAACTGGCGGATGTAGAGCGAGAGCAGGTAGAAGGCCGTGAGCTGCGTCGTGAATGCCTTCGTCGACGCCACGCCGATCTCCGGCCCGGCGTTCGTGTAGATCACGCCGTCGGCCATGCGCGTCGCGGCCGCGCCGATCACGTTGCAGATCGTGATCAGCTTCGCCCCCTTCGCCTTCGCCTCCTGCATGCCGGCGATCGTGTCCGCCGTCTCGCCGGACTGCGTCACGCCGATGACCAGCGTCGTCTCGTCGACGATCGGATTGCGGTAGCGGTACTCCGAGCCGTAGTCGACCTCGATCGGGATGCGCGCAGCGTCCTCGAGCAGGAACTTGCCGACCAGGCCCGCGTGCCACGACGTGCCGCAGGCGATGACGTGCACCTTACGGATCTTCGACCACTCGTCGGCCGTCAATTGCAGGTCGTTGAAGAAAACCTCGCCCGACTCTTCGAACATCCGTCCGGTGAAGGTGTCGCGCACCGCGCGCGGCTGCTCGTGGATCTCCTTGAGCATGTAGTGGCGGTAGCCTTCCTTCTCCGCCATCACCGCGTCCCAGGTGATGCGCTTCGGGTCGCGCATGACCGGCTGGTCCTTCCCGTCGAAGACGCGCACCTGCTGCTGGTCGGCGATGGCGTACTCGCCGTCCTCGAGATAGATGATGTCGCGCGTGTAGGCCAGCAGCGGCGCGACGTCCGAGGCGATGATGTTCTCGTTTTCGCCGAGTCCGATGACGAGCGGCGGACCGGACTTGGCGGCGATGATCGTCCCCGGCGCGCTGCCGTCGATCATCACCAGCGCGTAGTGGCCCTCCAACTCCTTGAGCGTCTTGCGCACGGCCTCGCTGAACTCCGTGCCATCCTTCATCGTCTCCTCGATGAGGTGGGCCACGACTTCCGTGTCCGTCTCCGTCTTGAACTCGTGGCCTTTTGCCTGGAGCGACTGCTTGAGAGGGAGGAAGTTCTCGATGATGCCGTTGTGAATGACGACCACCTTGCCGCTGCAGTCGCGGTGCGGATGGGCATTGTTCTCGTTCGGCTTGCCGTGCGTGGCCCAGCGGGTGTGGCCCATGCCGAAGGAGCCCTGCAGCGGTTTGTCGTTCAGCTTCGACTCGAGGTTGGTCAGCTTCCCCTCGGCGCGCACGACTTCCACGCCGTTGCCGTCCACGACGGCGATGCCGGCACTGTCGTAACCGCGGTATTCGAGCTTCCGCAGCCCGCCGATGATGACCGGCACGACATCACGCGTGCCGACGTATCCGATGATTCCGCACATAGTTCTCCCGAACGGTGAACGATGAAGGATGAACGATGAACAAAGGCGGGCGGGCGTTCATCGTTCATCCTTCATCGTTCATCGTTTTCCCTTAGAATCCGCCGCGGTGAAACGATTCCTGGCGGTTGGTTTTGTGATCCTCGTCGCGTGTGGCAAACGCGGCGACCCGCGCCCCCCGGTCCCGGTGATCCCGAAGGCGACGAGCGACCTCGTTGTAACACAGCGTGGTACCCGCATCATGCTGGCCTGGAGCTATCCCTCCCTGACCACCTCGGGGAAGAGCCTTTCGGACGTCCGCCGGGTGGTCGTCTACCGCTACAGCGAGGAGCTGCCGGTGTCCGCGACGGGGCGGGATCCGAATGCCATCCTGCCGGGCGACATCGATCCGACGCAGCCGCCGCAGATCTATCAGTTCGCCCGGATTCCGTCTCTCGCGCCGCCTCAGTTCGCCAAGCTCCGGGAACGGATCGACAGCATAGAAGGCGCCAACTTGCCCGCCGCGACCAGCGGCGCGCGGCTGACCTTCGAGGACCAGCCCGCGTTCCGCTCGAAGGACGGCCGGCCCGTTCGGCTGACGTATGCCGTTGTCACCGAGACGGTTGGCGCGCGCAGCGACCTCTCGAATCTCGCCACGATCGTGCCGCTCGACGTGCCGATCGCCCCCTCCGCGCTCGCGGCGACGCCGCGGCCCGAGGGCGTCGTGCTGACGTGGACCAGGCCGGAGAAGGCCGCCACCGGCGACGCGAAACCGTGGCTGGCCGGCTACAACGTGTATCGCACATCCGACACCTTCGATGAGCTGGCCACGCCGATCAATGCCTCGCCGGTCTCGACCACGACGTACACCGACACACCGCCGTACGGCACCTGGCAGTACCGCGTGACCGCCGTCGGCACCGCCGGCCAGCCGCGCATCGAGAGCGAGCCGTCCGCCGCGGTCAGCGCGGCGTACAAGGACCTCCTGCCGCCCCCCGCCCCCGCCTCGGTCACGGCGCTGGTGGAGACGAAGTCCGTCCGCCTCGTCTGGGAGCCGGTGACCGCCCCCGACCTCGCCGGCTATCTCGTCTATCGCACCGAGGGCAAGTACAAGATCAAGCTGACCCCGGGCCCGGTGACGGCCGAGCACTTCAGCGACATCTCCGTCGACGCGGGCATCAGCTACTTCTACTCGGTGACCTCGGTGGACAAGAGCGGCAACGAGAGCCGGCCGACGAACAGCGAGACGGTGCTGGTGCCGAAGACGCCTTAGCCGATCGGCTCCGCAGCGGCGGCGTAGAGCTCGCGGACGGCGAACTGCGCGCCGATGCACAGCTTCGCCGTCTCACCTTCTCCAAAGATCGCGGTGCTCCATCCACCATCTTCTTCGCGCGTCCGGATCTCCACGGCGGGCACGCGATGGGAGATGAGAACGTACTGCCGGAGCGATGCGACCGTCTTGTAGTGCTCGAATTTGTCGCCGGCATCGTACTCCTCGGTGCTGCGGCTGAGGACTTCGACGATGAGCGCCGGGTTGGTCACCGCCTGCGGATCGACGGCGTCGCGTTCGCTCGGCCCGCAAATCACGGTGACGTCCGGATACGTGGCGAGACCGGACAGGGTACGGACGCGCAGGTCGGCGTCGTAAGCGCGGCATGGACCGCCGCGCATCTGGGCGAAGAGCAGGCCGATGACGGCCGCCGCGAGCGCGGCGTGCTCGGGGGTACCACCGGCCATCGCATAGATCTGACCATCGAGAAACTCGTGTTTGACGTTGCTCGATGCCTCCAGCGCGACGTACTCGGCGTACGCGTAATTCATCTTGTGCAGAAGTACCGTCATTGCAGGCGATTATTGCCCTAACTTCCGATCCGCAGCAACGCCCGCAGCCGCTCCGGATCGTCCGTCGGCTCCGCGCACATGTACGCCTCGCACACGTATGCGAGGGGGCGGGCGGCGGGGCGGTCGCGCATGAGCGGCAAATCCGCGGAAGAGGCGCCGGCGACGAGGACGCGGTGGGGCAGGAACTCCTCCCCCACCACCCGGCGCAGGGCGCGGAAGACGTCGTCGTCGCCGGTGATGGCGATCTCCTTCGGCTGGCCGGCGCGCCATTCGGCGACGCCGAGGAGGAAGCCGAAGCCGGAGGGGTAGCGCTCGGCGATGGGAAACACCGCATGCAACGCGCTCGTCGCCTCGCGCGCGTAGTCCTCGTCTGCGAAGAGCAGCGCGAGGCGGAGGAGCACGTCGCAAGCGACGGAGTTGCCGGACGGCGTGGCGTTGTCGAAGAGGTCCTTCGGTCTCGTGATGAGCTGCTCGTGGTCGGTGGGCGTGTCGTAGAAGCCGCCGTGCTCCTCGTCCTCGAAGCGGGCCAGGATGTCGTCGGCGAGCGAGCGGGCGGCGTCGAGGTAGCGGCGGTCGTGCGTCGCCTCGTACGCAAGCGTGAGGCCCCAGGCCACGCCGCTGTAGTCCTCGAGCAGGGCCGGGATCTTCGCGTGGCGCAGCAGCCGCGGCGTGCAGCGGGCGAGCAAAAAGTCGGCGTTGCGGCGCACCACGTCGCGGTATGAGTCGCGGTCGAACGCGACCGCGGCCTCGGCGAAGGCGGCGAGCATCCAGCCGTTCCAGCCGGAGAGCATCTTCTCGTCGCGGCCCGGCCGTACGCGCTGCTCGCGGACGCCGTACAGCTTGCACTTGCCGCGTGCGGCGATCTCGCCGAGCTGCTCGATCGTGATGCCGAGGTCGGCGGCGACCGCGGCTGGGTCGCGCGGCAAGCTCAGGATGTTGTGGCCTTCCCAGTTGCCGCGATCCGTCACGTCGTACAGCGCGCAGAAGACGCGGCCTTCTTCTTCACCGAGAGTCTCGATGACGGAGGCGCGCGTCCAGACGTAGAACTTCCCCTCTTCTCCCTCGCTGTCCGCATCGAGCGTCGAGTAGAAGCCGCCCTCGGGCGACATCAGCTCGCGCTCCACGAAGCCGAGCGTCTCGCGGGCGATCTGCGCAAAGTACGGGTCCTTCGTGAACTGCCAGGCACGCGTGTAGAGGCGGGCTAGCAGCGCGTTGTCGTATAGCATCTTCTCGAAGTGCGGCACGAGCCAGCGCGCGTCGACCGAGTAGCGGTGGAAGCCACCGCCCACCTGGTCGTACATCCCGCCGCGGGCCATCATCGTGAGCGTGTGGGTGATGATGCCGCGCAGGGCGGTGTCGCCCGTGCGCCAACCGACCTGCATCAGGAAATCGAGCGACATCGAGGGCGGGAACTTCGGTGCGCCGCCGAAGCCGCCGTGCACCGCGTCGTAGCCCTGCGCGATGCGCGCCGCGGCCCGCTCGAGCTGCTGGTGGCTGATGACCTCCGCCGGCTTCACCGCCTGCAGCGAGCCGGCGATTGCGTTGCGGATCTCCGTCCCCGCCTCCTCAACCTCGCTCCGCCGCGCGCGGTACGCCTCGGCCACATGCAGCAGCACCCGCCGGAAGCCGGGCAGCCCATGCCGATCATCAGGCGGAAAGTAGGTTCCGGCGTAGAACGGCCGGCCGTCCGGCGTGAGGAAGACCGACATCGGCCAGCCGCCGTGGCCGGTCATCACCTGCACGGCGGTCATGTAGATCGAGTCGACGTCCGGCCGCTCCTCGCGGTCCACCTTGATCGGCACGAACTCGCGGTTGAGGATCTCGGCGATGGCCTCGCTCTCGAACGACTCCCGCTCCATCACGTGGCACCAGTGGCAGGCCGAGTAGCCGATGGAGAGGAAGACCGGCTTGTCCTCCGCGCGCGCCTTCCCGAACGCCTCGTCGCCCCACGGGTACCAGTCGACGGGGTTGTGCGCGTGTTGCAGCAGGTACGGCGAAGTCTCGGCGGCGAGGCGGTTGGTCATGCAAGTGTCATTCTGAGCCGCGCAGACGGCGAAGAATCTCCTGCCAAGCGCGAGGAGATCCTTCGCCGTCTGCGCGGCTCAGGATGACACCGCTGGCCGCTGGATTTCCTGCAGCAGTTGCGGCGGGAACGCGCGCAGCTCGAAGTACTCCGACTCCAGCTCCTCGATCTGGAAACGGTCGAGGCCGGAGTTGCTCAGGAAGTCGTTGCGCAGCTTGGCATCCTGATCGTCGATGATCCGCGGCAGCAGTTGATTGATGTAGAACGCCTCGAGACGGATCTTTGTGATGACCTCCTCCAGCAGCGCCTCCGTGATCGAGTTCTGCAGGTGCCGCAGCGCCTCGTCGTGCGCGATCTCCGCCCGGATCTCGCGCCGGAACGTCTCCCGCCCCTCGGCCGTGTTCAGCTCCAGATAGAAGTTCGCCATCCGCCGCCGGGAGAGGTTGTAGACGGCGACGAAGGCCCGCTCGCCGGCGTTGATCGAGGCGATCGACTGCGCTACGTCGCCGATCGAGGCCTCGTTGTTCTCGATGGCCAGCAGGCCGAGGGTCAGCGCGTAGAGCTTCTTCTTGCCGTAGGCCAGGGCGTAGTCGTTGGCCACGATCGGATCGATGAAGAGCTGCTGGAAGAGGCCGCGGCGCAGCGACTCGAAGACCTGCATGTTGCCGAGAAGGGAGCGGACCTGCTCCTGCGAGAGCTCCACGTCGTCCATGAAGGCCAGCTTGTTCACCAGCGTCGTGGTGTGGTCGATGCGATCGAAGAGCGTGACCAGCTCGCCGAAGGACTCCATCCGCTCGTAGTCCTCCTCCTCGCGGCCGATCTCGTCGATGAGGCGCCCGGTGTCGAGCAGTAGCTCCTCGAACGTCTGGTCGCGGTTGGCCGCGGCGCGCTGCTTGTTCTCCATCAACTGCACGAGGTCGAGCGAGGAGAGCTTGCGCGTGATGTTCTTGCCGAGGAGGAAGCCGCCGAGGATCTCGCGCGTGGACTGGATGTAGTCCGGCTCGTCTTCCTTGCGCGAGACCGACCGCGGCTCCTGCAGCACGATCTCCTCGAGCGTGTCGAAGATCGAGAGCGGCACTTCGTTGCGCAGCGAGAGCGTGCGCAGGCGCATCAGGCGCGCGCGTGCCGAGGAGTCGATCGTGGAGCCGGCGCAGGCGGCGAGGATGCGTTTGTATTCATCGATCAGCTCCTGGTTGTCGGGGTAGCGGTAGATGACGTCGATCTGGATGCGCTCGCGCTGATACGGATCGATCTCGTCCGTCTCCGGCGCCACTTCCTGGACGGATGCGGTGATGCCTTCCAGCGCGCGCGTTTCCGCGTAGGCACGCTGGGAGAGCTCCGCCAAACG
>DATEOX010000463.1:0-11511 GCA_035273585.1 Thermoanaerobaculia bacterium | reverse complement strand
CTGGGTGATGGTCCAGTTGCTGATGTCGATCGGCGTGCCGTTGCTCACCGTCACGCTGACCGCGGCCGAGGTGCCGACGTTCAGCGCCGCATCGTACGCCTTCGTCGTCAGCGTGTGCGAGCCGTTCACAGCCGACGTCGTCGTCCAGCTCCAACCGTAGGGCGAGGTCGTGTCGGTGCTCTGCAGCGCGCCGTCGAGGTAGAACTCGACCTTCGTCACGGCGACGTTGTCCGCCGCGCTGGCGCTGACCGTCACCGTGCCGGAGACCGTCGCGCCGTTCGCCGGCGCCGTGACGGACGTCGTCGGCAGGATCGTGTCGCCGCCCCCGCCCCCGCCACCCTCATCGAGCGTGAAGCTGCGTGGCAGCCCGGCCGCAACCTTCTCGTTCGGCCCCTGATGCACCGCGCCGTCCGCGGAGACGGTGAAGAGGCTCACGCCGTCCGTCGCGACCGTGATGTTGCCCACGCAATATCCCGACTTGCTCATCAGGGTCGACCCCGGGTTCCCCTCCTCGGTCTGAAAGACGAAGGCTACGGGTGGCGCGGTGATGCAGGCGCTCGACGCGCCGAGGAGCACGTGGTCGACGACGTCGATGCGCGGCAGGTCCCACCCGGCGCTCTCCCCATCGCCAACGCCGATGATGGCCACGGCCGGATTGGCCTTGTTGAAGTAGGTCGGGTTGGTGCTGCTCTCGCTGCCGTGATGGTTCACGTGCAGCAGGTCGATGCCGCCGCTGCTGATCAGCGGATTCGCACCGCCCGGCGATATGGCGTTGATGACCGCCGTCTCCACGTCGAGCTGCGCCGTGGAGCGGCCGGTGCAGGTGTCCGATCCGCCGCCCAGGTCGCTGGCCCACAGATAGTCGAAGCCGCCGTACTTGATGAGCAGGGCGATGGAGCGGTCGTTCTCGTCGGTGACGGCCACCGAGCCGCCGCCGATGATGGAGCCGTTGCGCGCGACGCAGGTGAGGGTCGCGCCGTTGCCGAGCTGGATGACGGTGCCGACCGGCATGGCCACCGGCGCGCCGGCGGTGGTCGTCGCCGCGGCGCTGTTCCACCCCGTGGCACAAGTGGAGGAGTAACTCGACCCGTTGTAGAAATTCTTGACCCGGACGTCGTAGCCGGCGTTGATCACCTCGTCGAGCCCGCCGATGTGATCGCAGTGCTGATGCCCGCCGATCATGTAGTCCAGCCCGTTCGCCGGCTGGATGCCGATGGACTTCAGGTACGGTACGACGTACGCCGTTCCCTTCCCCGTGTCCCCCGCCTCGAGCAGGACGGTCGTCCCGTTCGGGCCTTTCACGAGTACCGATCCGCCCCATCCGACGTCGATGTAGTGGATCTCAAGGTTCTGCGCCGCCGCCGGAAGTGCGAGAAAGAGAAAGATGACATGAAGCGGACGAGTCTCATGCGCTGTCGTCTCCTGTCTGTGCGATGTGGGATGCGTTCGGGAACCGCTGCAGAACGCAGGCCGGCCGGCTTTGGGGAGCCGGGATACTTTAGCAGGCGACCGGGACCGGCCGCCTAGAATGCCGAGACATGGCCGATCCCGAGTCGCCCTTCGTCTTTGCCGTGATGCCGTTCTCGGATGCCTTTGCCGATGTTTATCTGCGAGGCATCAAGGCCGCCTGCAATCAGCTCGGCATCCGCTGCGAGCGGGCCGATGAGCAGGTCTTCACGGAGAGCATCGTCGCGCGCATCTACGGCCAGATCGTCACCGCCGACGTCGTCGTGGCCGAGGTCACCGAGCCCAATCCGAACGTCTATTACGAGATCGGCTACGCCCGCGCGTTCGGGAAGCGCCTGCTGCTGATCACGCGCTCGGCGTCGGCAATCCCGTTCGATTTGAAGGGATACCCGCACATCATCCACGGCGGTGACATCGACCGGCTGAGGTCGGAGGTGGCGTCGCATGTACGAGCGCTTCTCCTGCACCGCGAGGAGGGCGAACAGATCACTGCCGTCGGCTTTCCGTGGCCGGCGCTCGTCCGTCGCAGCATGGCCGTTCTGGACGCGGCAGAACGGCGGTTCGCAGAGCTTGGGCAGAACCTCACCAGTCTGGCAGGCGAGTTTGCGGAATTTGCAGAGTCGGTCGGTGTCCGTGGTGCGCCCGACATTCAGGTTTCACTCGTGCGGCGTGACCGGACGCTTCTGTATCACGACTTCAGCCCGCTCATCGGAACACCGGCGCGGCACGTCGGCAGCGACCGTCAAAACATCTACGACGAGATCTTCTGCCGGACGAGCGGCGCGGTCGCATGGGTGGACGCGAAAAGCAACTCGCCTCGAAGTCCGCGGGCGCGTACGAACGTTGCGCTGTTCCGAACGCTCGGTGCATCAGGAGCAAAGGTCGTCGTGGAGCTCCACGACGAGCTGCGCTGAAGCGGGCATCACGGAAGCGGCCAGATGGCGCGGCTGCGCATCTTCGTCCCGGATTGGAAGAAGCCTCCGCAGGCATCCATGGCGCTGCAGCTGATACAGGAGGGGATGAAGACGTTCTTCCAATCCGAGATCGACCGCACTGCGAACGGCCGCAAACGCGGGTCCAGCACGCAGAGCTGGTGGTTGTAGATCGACACGTTCATGCCGGAGTCGGACAGGATCTCGGTGGCGGCGAGCAGCACCGGCTGGTAATCGGCCGGATCGACGGCCACAACCAGCTCGGCATTCGATGTGATGCGCTCCTGCGCCGGGTCGTGCGCGAAAGCCGATCCAGTTCGCAGAGTCGATCGCCGCGGCGAGGAGCGTCGTGCCGCCTGCGGACGGGCGTCGCAACTGCGCCGTTCACCGCGATTCCTACGCGGCGATCTTCGGCGGCGAGACCTTGCGCACCCTCGTCGCCGCGTCGGTGGCGGAATCGATCCACGAGAAGAACTTCTTCATCATCCGTCACCTGCTCTCACCATATGAGCGCGATGTGACGGTACGCCGGACCTTTCGGGCGTGGGCGCGCAGGAAGGTCGCGTGAGGCTGCACGAAACGGCGTGCGCGACAGGCCTCAGGCGGATGATCATCGGCCGCGTGGCACGTACGCCGCTCGCGGACGCGGCCGACCGCGCGAATGCCTGGCTGGCGTTGCAACCGGCAAACATCGCTGTGCAACCGTCGCTGGACGACGTCGGCACGCGCGACGGGATGCGCCTCGTGCGGGCACAGATCAGCGTCGAGAACAAGGGTGCCCGAGCGTTCGTCATTCACGCGCCCTACGCCGTCCGCGCACACAAGCTCAAGAGCGCGCCGACCGGCCGCTTCACGTCAAGACCGGATGGTCAGCTTTGGGACGGCAGCTTATTGGTTCGAGCCCGGCGAGCGGAATGTCAGGAGCTACATCGTCGCGGTTCGGAGGGCGCGTTCGATACCATCGAGATGTACGCCGCGGTGCGTCACTGCAAGACCGAGGATGACGCCGGAGGAGTACAGCCGATGGAAGCACGCCGGCGTCTGGAAGCGCGATGCGATCGCCATGAATGACGCGACCGTGCATCTGGCGCTGAATGCTCCCGGCAAGTCACCTTGAACGCGCCCCCTCCTCGCCCGCCCGCTGCGCTCGTTGCAGGCCCTGCACGGTCGGCATGCGGCCGGGGGTGCGGGCCAGCGCCGTGCGGTAGGCGCGCTCGGCGTCGGCCGGGCGGGAGGCGGCGAGGTATTCGTCGCCGAGGAGCTCGTATGTCGGCTTGGCGATGACGGGCGGGCCGAACTCGAACGGCATCGAGGTCTCGGTCTGCGCCGCTTTCTCCAGGAGAGCGATCGCCTCGGCATGTTTGCCCGACGCGCTGAGCAGCAGGGCATCCGCCTGCTGCAGCATCACCTCCGTGCGCAGGTGCGACGACGGCGTGTGGTGGGAGGTGGCGTCAGTCGGCAATGCGCGGAGGCGCGCGACGGCGGCGCGCAACGCAGGGAGGTCGGCGCGGGCGGCGAGGACGTCCGCATACGCCAGGGTGAAACGGGCGGGGCCCTCCGTGACCGGGGGGGCGGGCGGGGGGAGGGGGCCGCCGGACGCGAGCTGGTGCGCGCGCATGTCGGCGTACTCCGCGATGCGGCCCTCGTGCGAGTCCATCGGCCCGGCGTTGACGAAAGGCTCGGTGAACGCCGATGCGCGGCAGGCCTCGAGCGCCTTGGATGCCTCTTCGAAGCGCGACTCCTGCAGGTAGGCGTAGTGCAGCCAGGTCGGGTAGTGGCCGCAGTCGGCGGCCGGCTTCGAGCGGGCGGAGCGCTGCTTGTTCACGACGGCGATCGCGCGGCGGTTCGCGTCGATCACGTCATCCCACATCCCCATGGCGATGAAGATGTGCGACGTCATGTGCAGGGCGTGGCCGGCGTTTGGCGCGACGGCGCCGTACAGGCGCGCGGCGCGCATCCCGAGCGGCGCGTGCACCGGGTCGTCGTAGCTGTGGATGAGGTAGTGCAGCACCCCCGGATGGTGCATGTGCGAGGGGAACACCTCTTCGAGCAGCGCCGCGGCGCGCATGTACGTGCCGAAGTCGCGCCCCTCGTGCGCCGTGCCGAGGAGGGCCAGCGCGTAGAACGCCGTCGCATCGACGTCATCCGCCCACCGCGCGTGCAGCGCGCGCATCGCCTCGGCGTATTCGACGTCGCGCTCGTTCTTCGTCCCCTCGCCGTACAGCACGTCGAGTGAGCGGAGGTAGTCGCGCTCGCGCTCCGTCTTCGCCTTCCCCAACCGCTCGGCCGGCGTCGTACCTAGGCGAAGCAGCGCCGCGCGCGCGGCCTCCGCGTCCTGCTGGAACCAGACCGGATGCGTATACGTCATCGCCTCGCCCCAGTACGCCATGGCGAACGACGGGTCGATCTTCTGCGCCTCGCGGAACGCCTCCGCGGCATCCGCATACTCGAAGTTGTGCAGCAGGGCCAGACCGCGGAGGAACGCCGGCTGCGCCTCCGCCGCCCCCGAGTTCGCAAACGCGACCTCGCCGACGTCGTTCTGCCCGAAGGCGGCGGTTGCGGCGAAGAGGAGGGCAGCGATCAGCGATGTGCAGCGCATGGGGCATGATAGATCACGCCCTCCACGCGCATCTCTACCCGGCGTGTCGTCCCCTCCCACGCGACCGCTGCGCTCCCGGTGAGCTGCAGCGTGCGCTGGAAATCGGTGAAGAGCAGCCCGCAGCGCGGGTCGACGGCCAGGTTGCCGAGGGTGTTGAACATGTTGTTGCCTCGGTAGTCGGGCCACGAGACGCGGTCGGCCTCGGCGTGCACGAAGCCCGCGGGCCCGCCGCGATGCGACGCGTCGGCGCCCGCCTCCTGATGGGCCGTGGCGATGAAGAACGTGTTCGTGCCGCGGATGAAGAGTCGTTGCTCCTCGGTCAGCGACGAGCCGCGCGATGCGGCGCCGAGGCAGGGGACGGCGACCGGCTGCGGCGTGATGTACTGCGGGCAGTTGGAGTAGACCTCGCGCGTCTCCACCACGAGCGTGTCGCCCTCGTGATGCAACCGCCCATTGACCCGCATCCTGCGGCGGGTGGCGAACTCGATGGCCAGCAGGCCGGCGTCGCCGTCGAACACCTCGTTGCCGGCGGTCGGCGTGATGTGCGCCGTCTGCCAATCAACCGTGCAGGCGAAGCCGGGGTCGCCCGCGAGCAGCGAGGCCCAGAGGCGCCCCTCGCCGTCGATCGACGAGGCGATCACCACCTGCTGCGCGGCGAGAAACTGCGCGGCGACGGGCGGGATCGTGTCGTGGACGCCGATGCGTGGCGAGGCGACGCCCGCCCGCGCCTGCACGGCGAGCTCTCCGGAGTGATACGGCATCAGAAGAACCCGCAGGCGGGGCCGTGCGCCGGAGCGGCCTGCTCGGCCAGGCCGGAGGGGGCGAAGATCTCCAAGCGGGTGCCATCAGGATCCTCGAAGAAGATGCCGCCCGAGTCGGCGCCTTCGCGATGGGCGACCACGCCGTCGTACAGCAGCTTCGCGCCGAGGCCGCGCGCCGTCGCCTCGGCGGCGCGAACGGCGTCCAGCGAAGCGACCCGGAACGAGAGGTGATGCAGTCCTGCGCTCGCCGACGCGAAGCGCTCCCGGGCCTGCTCCCAGAGGGTGAGGACGATGTTCGTGCCGTCGCCGAGGAAGGCGAAGCGGCGCCCGTCCTCGCGCGAGCCGCCCATCAGCCGCAGGCCGAGCAGTTGCTCGTAAAACGGCTGCGAGCGGTCGAGATTCGTGACATTGATGCCGATGTGTCCTGGCTGCATTTTGACTAACCTCCAAAACTTAGTATTGACGGTTATAAGTTGACAACCGTAATCTGTCAATGCGTGACGCGATTTGTTTTCGTCGGAGGAGCGCCGGTCATCGATTTCGTCAACACCGAGATCATCTCGGGCGGCGAGCGGGTGGACCTGCTGCAGACGTCGGACGACCTGCGGGACTGGCTGCGGGACGCCGGCTTGTCGGCCGACGCGGCCAGGGTGCCGCTCGACGAGATCAAGCAATTCCGCACGCAAATACGGGCCATGCTCGTGCGGAAAAAGGCGCAGAAGAACCACATCGAGTCCATCAACGCCGCGCTGCGGCGCGGCCGCGGCGCGATGACCCTGGAGAAGGCGAGCGGCCGCTGGGAGGTGAAGTTCCAGGCCGAATCGGACGACCCGCTCTTCCTCATCGCCGCCGCGGCCGCGGAGCTCCTGGCCAACAAGGACCTCTCCCTGGTGAAGAGCTGCGGGGGAACAGGTTGCATCCTCCTCTTCCATGACGAGACGAAAAGCCACAGCCGCCGCTGGTGCAGCATGGCCGGCTGCGGCAACCGGATGAAAGCCGCCCTGCACTACCGGAGGACGCGGGAGGAGGGTGTTGAGGATGAGAAGTGAGCAATCCCGACGTGCCGGCCACCGCTCGATCCGAACCTGGAGGCGCTGCTGGAACTGGCGAAGCAGCGCTGCCGCGGAGTCGATCTGGCTTTCAAGGCGCCGAATCTGCTGCTGGCGTTGCTCGGACCGCGCGGGAGCGTCGTAGCAGGTTGTTCGAGTCGGCAGCGCCGGAGCAGATCGAACGCGCCATCTCCTCCTCGGGTTTCTCGACACTCCCTCCAGCACGCGTGACGCCGTGCACCAGACGCTCGCTGAGCCGGCATTCTCCCGTCTCCGCACGATGACGGAGGCCTGGCGTCCCAACGCCGGTACGCCCGGTATCTCCAGATCGGGCACGGGCGACGTGTAGCTGATGATGCTCGGCAGACACTACGAGGTCATCGAGGTACTCACCGGCGGCATGGGCGAGGTCTTCATATGCGACTTCGTGGGCGACGACGATGATCCGGCACAACGGCCGCGCGTGGCGTTGAAGACGTTTCAGCAGCGGTTTTTCTTCGACGACGCTGTTCGGAACGCATTCGTCCGCGAAGCGTCGGTGTGGCTACGTCTGACCGGATTGCCGCATATCCTGCCGGCGTACGGTTTGGAGCAGGTCGAGCGGCGGCCGTTCATCCCGTATCCCTGCGGTCGAATCGCAGATCGGCGTGCGGACGCTGGCGGACCTGATCGTGGGAGGTGGCCTCGCTCCACTCGAGGCGCTGCATTTCGCGTTTCAGATGGCGCGCGTCGACCCGACGCGCGCGCTCAACTGGAGAATGCTCTCGGTGTGCTGCGAAAAGAGCGGTGATCTCCAACGGGCCGCAGAAGCGCACCTGCGCGCCACGGCCGTCATGGACAACGCCGAGCCGCCGTTTCCGGTCGAGTAGCGGCGGTTACTCGCTTCCGAAAGATGTTGCCCGGCAACAAAGAGGTCGCTCGGCATGCGAAGGCCCTTCGCCAAGGACGGCTCTACACCGGTAAAATCCCCACGCCATGACGGTCACTTCCATCCCCCTCCCGCGCCGCTCCCGCGACATCACGGTCGCCTACCTCGGCGAGCTGCTCTTCAACGCCGGCTTCATCGATGACCGGCAGAAGGCGGACATCGACGCGCTCGACCGGCAGACGCGCGGGCCGGCGAAGACGAAGCTGCGCACGGAGGAGGATGCGAGCCCGTTCAAGGCCATCGCGGCCATGAACCTCACCGACGCGAGCGGTAACGGCACGCGCATCGACGACTTTCTTCTGGCGCGTTTGGTGGCGGAAGACGCCCACCTGCCGTTCTGCAAGATCGATCCGCTGAAGCTCGACGTGGAGATGATCGAGTCGAAGATCTCCCGCCCCTTCGCCCGGCGGCACAAGATGGTCCCGGTGGCCATCCGCGACGGGAAGCTGATCGTCGCGATGGTCAACCCGTTCGACAACAACGCCCTCGACTCCTACCGCCCCATGGCCAAGCAGGAGATCGAGGTCGTCGTCTCGGCGGAGAGCGACGTCATCGGCGTCATCACCGAACAGTACGGCTTCCGCAGCTCGGTGACGAAGGCCGAGCGCGACCTCAAGGGCGGCTTCGACCTGGGCAACCTCGAGCAGTACGTGAAGCTCAAGTCGGGCGCGGAGATCGAGACCAGCGACCAGCACATCGTCAACGCCGTCGATTACCTCCTGCAGCACGCCTACGACTCGCGCGCGTCCGACATCCACATCGAGCCGAAGCGCGAGCACGCCCAGATCCGCTTCCGCATCGACGGCGCGCTGCACGAGATCCAGCGCGTGCCGAAGCTGGTGAACATGGCCATCGTCTCCCGCCTGAAGACGATGTGCCGCATGGACATCGCGGAGAAGCGCCGCCCGCAGGACGGCCGCATCAAGACGGAGCGGGAGGGGAAGGAGATCGAGCTGCGCGTCTCGACCCTCCCGACGGCGTTCGGCGAGAAAATCGTGATGCGCATCTTCGACCCCGAGGTCATGCTGCGCAACCTCTCCGGCCTCGGCTTCTATGAGGATGAGCTGAAGCTCTTCGAGGAGTGGATCAAGCGGCCGCACGGCATCATCCTCGTCACCGGGCCGACCGGCTCGGGAAAAACCGTGACGCTCTACTCGGCGCTCAAGTCGCTGGCCTCGCCGGAGGTGAACATCACCACCATCGAGGACCCGATCGAGATGGTGTACGACGACTTCAACCAGACGGCGGTGCAGAACAAGATCGGCATCACCTTCGCCTCGTCGCTGCGCACGATCCTCCGCCAGGACCCGGACATCATCATGGTGGGCGAGATCCGCGACCAGGAGACGGCGCAGAACGCGGTGCAGGCGGCGCTGACCGGCCACCTCGTCTTCTCCACGCTGCATACCAACGACGCGTCGACCTCCGTGACGCGCCTCATCGACCTCGGCATCCAGCCGTTCCTCATCTCCTCGACGCTCATCGGCGCGATGGCCCAGCGGCTGCTGCGCAAGATCTGCGAGGACTGCAAGCGCAACCGGCCGCTGACCGTCGAAGAGGCGTCGATGCTCAACCTGCAGGCGCCGCCGGGCAAGCGGATCATCGTGAAGGAAGGCGCCGGCTGCATCCGCTGCCGCAACACGGGCTACTTCGGGCGGACCGGCATCTTCGAGATCCTGCCCATCGACAACGCCCTGCGCGACCTCATCGACCGCTCCGAGGACTTCGTGAAGATCAAGGAGATGGCGGTGAAGCGGGGGATGCGCACGCTGCGGCAAAGCGCGCTGCGCAAACTCGCCGAGGGGACGACGAGCTTCGAGGAAGTGGTGCGGGTGACGGGGATCTGAGGCAGTTGCTGGTTGCTCGTTGCTGGTAGGGCGGCGGGACGGGCGTCCCAGGTTGGTACGAGTTGTTGGTTGTTGGTTATTGGTTGTTGGTAGCGTGTCCGGCCGGGTGTCCTACTAACAACCAACAACTAACAACCAACAACCAACAACGGTTTTCCACCCCAGCAACCAGCAACTGCTATCCTTGCTACGCCGGTACCGCGGAGGACCTGATTGTCGTCGTTCCGCGCGTCTTTGTTTCTCCTGATGATTGCGCTGCTCTCCGGGCCCGCGGTGCGGGCGGAAGACGGCGGTGTGTCGTGGTCGACCGATCTCGGCGCCGCGCTCGAGCGGGCTCGCGCCGAGAAGAAGCTCGTCGTGGCCTACGTCCGCTCCGGCTGCGGGCCGTGCATGGTCAAGCCCGACCGGGCCATGGCCGAGGCGGAGACGCATGCGCCGATCGTGCACCTGGAGCGCAATTTCGTCCTGGTGCGCGTCGACGCCGCCCGGCCGGAGGGGGCGGTGAAGGCGCTGGTCGACAAGGATCTCAAGCTGCCGACCGTCGCGGCGCTCGATGCGAGGGGGGAAGTGATCAGCGTCTTCCCCAAGATCGGCGAGCCGAACCTCTACACCACGTGGCTGACCGACCTGCGCGCGGAGATGGCGCCGCTGGTGCGGAGCGGCGAGAAGCGTTTCACCGATCCGGCCGAGGCGGACCTGATGCTGGGCGACGTGCAGATGCGCTTCGGCATGATGCGCGAGGCGCTGGCGCGCTTCACGAAGGCGCGCGACCGCTTCGAGAAAGCGGGCAGACCGGAGCGGGTCGAGTTCGCGCGGATGTACATCGAGTTCAGCCGCTACCTCGTGATGCGCAACGACCGGGCGTCGAGGGACCGGGCGCTCATCGATCTGATGCGGCTGGTGAACAACACGAAATCTCAGGACAATGCGGCCGACGGCTGGGTGGCCATCGGCGTGATCCGCTACCTGGAGCGCGACCGCAACGGCTCGGCGAAGGCGTACCGCCGCGCGCTGGAACTGGCCAAGCCGAACAGCGAGGCTGCCGCCGCAGCGCGCAGTGCGCTGCGGAGCATGGGCGAGACGGTCATCGAGGTGCCGGCCGAGCCGTCGGCGACGGCCACCACCATCCGCGTCGTGCCGCCGCCGCGAGCGTCGATCACCGGGCGGGCGACCTTCGTGGCCGTCACTGCACCCCCTGTAGCGAAAGTTGCGTTTTTCCTCGATGGGGCGTATGCCGCCGTCTCGACCAAGCCGCCGTTCCAGGCGCGCATCGACGTCGGGTCGCCGCCGCGCCTGCGCACGATCAAAGGCATCGCGTATGACCGCGGCGGCACCGCCATCGGCGAGGCCGTGACCACCATCAACGATCAGATCGACGTCTTCCGCGTGGCCATCATCTCGCCGGTGACCGAGACGCTCAGCGGCACGACGATGATCGAGGCCGACGCGCAGGTGCCGGAGGGGAGCAGGCTCACCGCGCTCGAGCTGTTCTGGAACGACGCGAAGGTGGCCACCCTGGAGAAGCCGCCCTTCCGCCACGAGCTGCGCGTGCCGGACGGCTTCGGCTACCTGCGCGCGGTGGCCACGCTCGAGGATGGCCGCAGCGCGGAGGACACGCGCACTTACAACTCCAGCGGCTTCGTGGCCAACGTCGAGGTGGCGGCGGTCAACTTCGCGGCCACGGTCGTCGACCGCGCCGGGGACCGCATCCCGAACCTCGGGGCGAAGGACTTCGTGGTGAAGGATGAGGGGCATCCGGTCGAGGTCACGGTGCGCGACAACCCGGAGGAGCCGGTCACGATCGGCCTGGCCATCGATGCCTCGGCCAGCATGCGCCCGCTGCTGCTCGACATGCTGGAGACGGGCGACCTCTTCCTGCGCACGATGGTCACCTCGCAGCGGGAGAAGGCGTTCGTGGTGGCCTTCGA
>DATEOX010000462.1:0-3891 GCA_035273585.1 Thermoanaerobaculia bacterium | reverse complement strand
AGCACTTGCGGACGGCCAGGAACAATGTTAGCGCAAAACCCTCCTTCAATTCCCAGCGTTCTTCCATCAGCCTTGGAATCAGCAGCTTACAAGACACACATCAACAGTTGATCGCGCGAATCGTGTAAGACCCGGTTTCCGCCGCCAATGAGGCCGGAGAGGGTTACAAGGCCGGCATCGGGACGACTGCGATCGGCGGGAAGTTCGACGTCTATGGCGACGATCGCCGCGGCATTTCCGTCGCGGTGTATCCACAGCTCGAATTCGCGCCGGCGCACGGGGCCGAGAAGGGAGGCCGGCCAGACGATCGTGCTGCCGCTCCTCGTCGCGCGCGAGTTTCACGCGTTCACGTTCGTGTTCAACGGCGAGCTCGAAAAACCGTTGCACGATCCATCGCGGGAGCTCGCATCCGGATTCGGCTTCGCGTTCGGCCGGTCGTTCACGCGGAAGGTCGCCGCGATGATCGAGCTGCGCACCGAATCGAGCATCGACTTCCAGCGAGATCGGCTCGTGCTGGTGAACGCCGGCATCATCGACGGCGTGCGCAACGTCGTCGTGTACGCGAACATCGGCCATTCGGTGTTCTCCGACGACGGAGGGCATTTCTACGCCGGCGGCGGCTTCAAGGTCGTGATCGGCCGGTAGCCGGGCGTGCTACCCTCGACAGCCGTGGGCCGCGACATCAGGCTCGCGCTCAGGCGGCTCGGCGCGACGCCTCTCTTCACAACCTTCGCGATTCTCTCGCTCGCGGTCGGCGTCGCGATCACGACAGCCGTGTATTCGATCGTCGATGCGGTGTTCCTGCGCGGCCTCGGCATCCACGAGCCCGATCGCGTCGCCGTCATCGTCACCCCGTACAGCGGACGGCTGCTGACCGGCACGGTGTCGGAGCCGGACTTCCGGGATGTGCAGACCGCCCAGACGTCGTTCTCCCACGTCGCCGCGTCCGCCACGTTCGTTCGCCGCCTTGCCCTGCCGTCCGTGACGGAGATGGTCATCGGCGAGTCGGTGAGCGGATCGTACTTCGCCACGCTCGGCGTGGGCGCCAAGCTCGGACGCACGATTCAGCCGAGCGACGATGCCGGCGGCGGACGTGTGGTGATGCTGAGCGATACGCTGTGGCGACGGCGGTTCGCGTCCGATCCGCGGATCGTCGGCGCCACCGTGGCGATCTCCGGAGAACCCTTCGAGATTATCGGCGTGGCGCCGGCCTCGTTCAGCGGTCCTCGCGGATGGCTGGTGGGCACGCAGTTCTGGATTCCACTCGGTACCGAGTCACGGTTGAAGGAGTCCCCCCGGACGGCGGCGCCGCGCGCCACAGCACGAGACGATCGACGGCTCACCGTCTTTGGCCGCCTCGCAACGGAGGTGACGATCGCCGCGGCATCGGCGGAAATGCAGACCATCGCCGAGCGGCTCGACGAGTTTTTTCCGCCGCGATTCCGTGGCAAGGGCGTCGGCGCCACGGATCGCCCGTGGCGCGCAAAGACCATGGCGGCGATCTCCGACGACGAGGACTCCGCCGTGCGCCGGTTCGGGATGACGCTCGTGGCGCTCGTCGGGTTGGTGCTGGTCGTCGCCTGCACGAACCTCGGCAACCTCGTGCTCGCCCGCGGAAGTACACGGCTGCGCGAGCTCGCCGTGCGGCGCGCCCTCGGCGCATCGAGGTGGCGGCTCGTGCGCGAACAGTGTCTCGAGAGCGTGATGCTGGCGGCCGGCGGCGCATTCGCGTCCTACGTCATGTTCGAGCTGTTGCGCGTCGTGATGGACACCGAGTTCAGCCTCGCCCTGCCTTTCGGCGGCCGTACCACGCTGTCGTTTCATCCCGCGCTGAACGTGCCGGCGCTGACGATCGCGGTCTCGTCGCTCCTCATCGCGCTCGTCGTCTTCGGCCTCGAGCCGGCGATTCAGCTGACGCGCACGCTCGACGTTCGCGGCGCGCTCGCCGGCGGATCGGCCGCCGGACCGCAGCGCGGCCGGCGCCAGCGGCTTCTCCTGCGGTGGCAGGTCGCCATCGCGGCCGGGTTCTTCATCATCGCCACCATGTTCGTGAAGTACTCGATCGCGGAGGCGCGCCATGATTCCGGCATCGACCTGGATCGAATCGGCGTCGCCGTTCTCAATTTCGACACGCCGGAGTGGAACGAGCCTCGCGCACGGCGCATCTTCGACCGGGTACTCGACGAGCTGCGGCGCCATCCGTCGGTCGAGGCGGCCTCACTGTCGAGTGGATTGCCCTTCGGCGTGCCGAGTACGCTGCGTCTGTCCATCTCACCACTGGAACAGACGAGCGCCGCGCGAATGGACCCGCAGGTGGTGACGACGATCGCCGGGGCCCCCTCGATGTTCCGAACGCTGGGGGTGGAGATCCTTCGTGGACGCGGTTTCGACGATCGCGACGGGCCGGCCGCGCCACGCGTCGTGGTCCTGAGCGAATTCACGGCACGGCAGATGTTCGGTACCGCCGACGTCGTCGGGCGGGAGATGGCGGTCGGCCAGACGCGGTCCCCGACGGCCACGATCGTCGGCGTTGCCGCCGATACGGACGTGGGCAGTATCTTCGCGGATCCGCGGCCACTGGCCTACGTGCCGCTGACGCAGCACTACCAGCCGCTCATCACGGTCGTCGCGCGGGCATCCGGATCGGTGACGAATGCGGTGGGCGCGATGCGCGAGGCCATCCGGCGTGCCGATCCGGACGTGGCGGTCGACACCATCGGGACGGGACGATCGGTGCTCGCCGGACCGTTTCAGGTCCTGCGCGGGCTCGGCATGACGGCGATCGGCCTCGGCGCGATCACGCTGCTTCTCGCCATGGCGGGCCTCTACGGCATCCAGTCGCATATCATTGCAAACCGCACGCGGGAGATCGGCGTGCGGATGTCGTTGGGGGCCACCGCCGGACAGATCAAGCGCATGGTGCTCGTGGACGGCTATCGTCCTGTCCTCGACGGGCTCATCTTCGGGTTGTCGATTGGCCTCGTCGGCCGGGCGATCGCGCGCGCGTATCTCGAGCTGGACGTCGCCATCGTCGATCCGTGGATGCTGGTGGTGACGCCGATTCCGTTGATCTGTGCCGCGTTCTTTGCCTGCTACTTGCCGGCCCGCAGGGCCGCGGCGGTCGATCCCAACGTAGCGCTCCGCAGCGAATAGCCACGCCGGTAGTTTTCTGCCGTTCGTTTCCTATGAAAACTTACAGCAGACACGACTTTACCCGAGAGGAACGCGCGGCGAGAGCCAAGGTTGCGATCAGCGCGGCGTTTGAGAGCAAAGAGCAAGCCTTTCGCGACTTCGTGCTCTCTCACTACGTCCGTGTTGGCGTGCAGGAACTCGACCAAGAGAAACTGACCCCATTGTTGCGGTTGAAATACAACAACTCAATTGCCGACGCGGTGGCTCACCTGGGCAAGCCTGAGGACATTGGACGAGTCTTCATCGGCTTCCAGAAATATCTGTATCAGCAAGAAGCGCGTTCGGCCGGAACACCGTTGAACCGATAGTTCGATTAGTCGTCGCCGTCTGGGCCGAACGCTCGTTGCCCATGGCAGATCTCAAAGGAGGGCCGAAAACGACCTAGCCCCGCTCTTTGTCGCGCGCGGATAAGCGCTGGAGGGCGACGGTAGGCGAGATCACCGTGTCGGTCGTCGGGTCCAAAAATCCAAACTGGTTCGACACGCATCAGATCCCCAAGAACGCGCATACGCGATTCCCGACCAGGCTGCCACCTGGCTAATGACGGCTTCTCTGGACGTACCCGACCCAACTGCCGCGACGAGAGTCGTCTCTGACGCTGTCGATCACTTTGGTCGAATCGATGGCCTCGTCAACAAGGCGGGCTACGGTCTCATCAGGCGCAGTGGACGCTTTGTGATGCCCAGTCGGGGCATCTCC
>DATEOX010000461.1:0-6802 GCA_035273585.1 Thermoanaerobaculia bacterium | reverse complement strand
GGTCGACCGGCCGGATTGCCGGAGCCCCGCTCTCCTCCGCCTCGGCGATCAGTTCCGCCAGCTCGGCCACGCTCGCCTGTTCCAGCAGCGCCTTCAGCGGGGAGTTGCCGGCCAGCCGGCCGCGAATCTTCGCCATCAACTGCGTGGCCAGCAGCGAATGGCGGCTCTCCTCCGGCATCAGCTCCGCGAACCGCGCCACCGTGCTGCGCTCGAACACGGTTTTCAGCGGCAGCTCGACGTTCAACCGCCCGCGGACTTTCGCGATCAGTTGCGTCGCCAGCAGCGAGTGCCCACCGAGCTCGAAGAAGTTGTCGTTGACGCCGATCGTCTCGGGCGCGAGCTTCAACACGTCCGCCCAGATCTCGACGAGCTGCTTCTCGGCATCGTTGCGCGGCGCGACATACTCCCGCCCGGAGGCGATCGTCACGTCCATCCGTGCCAGCGCGCGCCGATCGACTTTGCCGTTCGGGTTGAGCGGAATCGCCTTCAGGCTGACGAACGCCGCAGGCATCATGTGCTCCGGCAATGTCCGCACCAGATGCGCGCGCAGCTCCTCGGACGGCAACTGGACGACCTGCTCCGCGGTCGTTGCTTTCGCCCGATAGAAGGCGATGAGCTGCTTGTTGCCTTCATGATCCTGCGCGACGACGGCAGTGTCCTGGATGCCGTCGTGTTGCTGGAGCCGCGCCTCGATCTCTCCCAGCTCGATGCGGAAGCCGCGGACTTTGACCTGCGTGTCGATGCGGCCCAGGTATTGGATGTTGCCGTTCTCCAGCCACCGGGCCAGATCGCCGGTCTTGTACATGCGCGTGCCCGGCAGGAACGGGTTGGCCACGAACTTGTCGCGCGTCAGCTCCGGACGGTTCAGGTAGCCGCGCGCGAGACCGTCGCCCGCGATGTGCAGCTCGCCGGGCACGCCGATCGGCTGCAACCGCTGATGCGCATCGAGGATGTACACCTCGGTGTTGGCGATCGGCCGGCCGATCGTCGCCGCGGCGCCCGGCTCGCGCAGGACCCAGGTCGAGTACGTCGTGTCTTCCGAGGGGCCGTACAGGTCGTAGACCTTCTTCGTGGAGGTGGTGGCGTAGATCTTCTCCACCAGCACCGGCGACAGCGGCTCGCCGGCCAGGTTGATCGTCCGGACGGAGCGGGGGATGGCGCCCTGGCGCACCAGCTCTTCCATCGCCGAAGGGACGGTGTTGATCAGCGTGACGGCTTCTCTGTTCGGGAGGTCGATCAGGCCGAGGGCGTTCGGCACGAGGATGATCGTGCCGCCGTTGGCCAGCGTGACGAAGATCTCGTAGACGGAGAGATCGAAGCAGATCGAGGTGGACGCCAGCACGCCGGCCAGCTCCTCACGGCTGTACACGCTGCTCGCCCAATGCACCAGCGTCACCGGGCTGTGATGCTCGATGGCCACGCCTTTGGGCTGGCCGGTCGAGCCGGAGGTGTAGATCACATGAGAGAGATGATGCGGTCGGACGTCCTGTCTGAGCGCAGGCGCGCTGATCTCGGGCCATTGCGCGTCGAGTGCGATGAGCTGCGTGCCGGCCGGGACCAATGCGCGCAACTGGCCGCGCAGCGATTCCTGCGTCAGGACGATCGCCGCCTGGCTGTCCTGCACCATGTACGAGAGGCGATCATCCGGATAGTCGGGATCGAGCGGCACGTAGGCCCCGCCTGCCTGCAGGATGCCGAGCATGCCGACGATCATGTCCAGCGACCGTTCCATGCAGACGCCGACCAGACGGTCCGGCCCCGCGCCCAGCGCCTGCAGACAGCGCGCGAGCTCGCTGCTTCTCTCGTAGAGCTGCCGATAGGTCAGGTGCCGATCGCCGCAGATGACGGCGAGTTTCTCCGGTTGTAGCGGCACCTGATCGATGAAGAGCTGATGCAGGCACGCATCCGCCGGATAGTCGGCGCGCGTGGCGTTGTAGTCGACGAGCAGCCGCCGCGTCTCCGTCTCGCCGAGATACTCGAGGTCGCAGATCCGCGCGGCGGGAGCGGCCACGATGGCCCGGCACAAGGCGATGAAGTGCTCGATCAGGCGGGCGATGGTCCGCGGCTCGTACAGCGCCGTGCTGTACTCGATCAGCCCGGACAACCCCTCCGGCCTTTCGGTGAACGAGGCGGTGAGATCGAACTTGCTGACCACGCTGTCCAGGAGCAGGCGCGGGAAGCGCTCGTCGAGCGTGCCGATGTCGGCGTTCTGCAGGATGACCATCACCTGGAAGATCGGGCTCACCGCCAGGCTGCGCTGCGGGCGGACGACGTCCACCACTTTCTCGAACGGCGCATCCTGATGCTCGTACGCCTCCAGGCAGGTGGCCTTCACCTGCGCCAGGAAGGCGGAGAACGGCTCTTCCGCCTCGACCCGGCTGCGCAGCGCGAGGGTGTTGGCGAACATCCCGATCAGCCCCTCGGTCTCGCCGTACTGCCGGTTGGCGATCGGACTTCCGACGCAGATGTCGCTCTGGCCGCTGTAGCGATGGAGCAGCGTCTTGAACGCGGCCAGGAGGACCATGTACAGCGTGCCGCCGCTGCGCCGGGCCAGCTCTTTGAGCCCTTCCGTCAGTTGCGCATCGATGGCGAACGTCTGCGTGGCGCCGGCGAAGCTCTGGACCGCCGGCCGCGGATGGTCGGTCACGAGGTCCAGGCTCTCCGGCACGCCGGTCAGCTTCTGCCGCCAGTACGCCAGTTGCCGGTTCTGGAGCCCTCCCTCTTCCAGCCACGCCCGCTGCCAGATGCTGTAATCGACGTACTGGATGGGCAGCGGAGCCGGCGCGAGACCCTCCATGATCGAGCCGAGCTCCTTGATCAGGATGCCGAGCGACCAGCCGTCGCTGACGATGTGATGCATGCAGAGGATGAGGATGTGCTCGTCCTCGGAAAGCCTGATCACGTGCCCCCGGAAGAGCGGTCCGCGGGCGAGATCGAACGGCCGGCCGGCCTCGGTCTGGCAGATGTCCAGCGCCTTGTCGCGCGCGCTGGCGTGCTGGCTGAGATCGACGCGCTGGAGCCGGAAATCGCGATGGTCGAGGACGAGCTGGTACGCCTTCCCGTCCTGGCTCGGAAACACCGTGCGCAGGCTCTCGTGGCGGGCGATGATGACGTTCAGCGCGCGATCGAGCCGATCGAGATCGAGCTCGCCGCGGATGGTCACCGCGCGCGGCATGTTGTAGACGGCACCGCCCGGCTCGAGCTGATCGAAGAACCAGAGCCGCTCCTGGGCGAAGCTCAGCGGCAGCCGCTCGAACTGCGAGCGGTCGACGGGGCGGATCGCGGGAACGCCGCTCCTCGCCGCGTCGCCGAGCAGCTCGGCGAATCGGGCGATGCTGCTCCGCTCGAAGAGCGCCTTCAGCGGCACGTCGACGCTCAGCCGCGTGCGGATCCTGGAGATCAGCCGCGTGGCCAGCAGCGAATGCCCGCCCAGCTCGAAGAAGTCGTCGTTGCGGCCTACGCGCTCGACCGGCAGCAGCTCGCGCCAGATCGCGGCCAGCGTCTCTTCGATGTGGCCCTGCGGCGGCTCGTACTCCGCGCGCGCAAAGGCCTCCGCCTCCGGCTTCGGCAGCGCGCGGCGGTCGACCTTGCCGTTCGGCGTCAGCGGCAGCGCTTCGAGCTGCACGAAGGCGGACGGCACCATGTACTGCGGCACGCTGGCCTGCATGTGCGCGCGCAGGTCGTCCATGCTCAGCGACTGGCCGGTGACATACGCGACGAGGCGCTTTTCGCCCGGCTCGTCCTCGCGCGCCAGGACCACCGCTTCCTTCACGTTCGGATGCCTGGCCAGTTGTGCCTCGACCTCGCCGAGCTCGATGCGGAAGCCGCGGATCTTCACCTGGAAGTCGTTGCGTCCGAGGTACTCGACCGTCCCATCGGCGCGCCACCGGGCCATGTCACCCGTCCTGTACATCCGCCCGTCCTGGAACGGATCGGCCACGAAGCGCTCCGCGGTCAGCTCCGGCTGATGCAGATAGCCGCGCGCCACCTGCGCGCCGCCGATGTACAGCTCGCCGGCCACGCCGATCGGGACCGGCCGCCGCTGCGCATCGAGGATGTAGATCCGTGAACCGCCCAGCGGCGTGCCGAGGGGGATGGAGCGGCGCCGCGAGTCGAGCGCGCCGACTTCGCCGCAGAGAACGCCGACGCTGCACTCCGTCGGGCCATAGTGGTTGTAGATGCGGCATTCGGGGTTCGAGCGCCGGACGAGATCGACCACGCCGCGCGACAGCACCTCACCGCCGAGGACCAGCGTGTGCGCCGGAACGCGGCACGCCTCGGAGCCGTCGCCGACCAGCGCCTGCAGGTGCGACGGCGTGACCTTCATGCAGTCGATGCGATGCTCCCGGCAGTAGTCGGCGTATCGGTCGGCGTCGGTCATCGCCTCGCGACCGAGGATGTGCAGCGTGCCACCGCCGAGGAGCGCCGGGAACAGCACGGTGTTGCCGAGGTCCGCGGCGAAGGTCGAGGCGAGGGCGAACGAGCAGCCGTCCGGGATCTGCAGCTCGTTCTGAATGGCCGTCACGTAGCTGACGAGCTGGCGGTGCTCGACCATGACGCCCTTCGGCCGGCCGGTCGACCCGGAGGTGTACATCACGTAGGCGAGGTGGTGGGGCCGGACGTCTTGCCGGAGCTCGCCGGCAATCTGCGGCCGGATCCGCAGCATCTCCTGCGTCAGCACGATCGCCGCCCCGCTGTCTTCCAGCATGTACGCCAGGCGGTCATCCGGATATTCGGGATCGAGCGGCACATATGCTCCGCCCGCCTGCAGGACGCCGAGCAGCGCGACCACGAAATCGGCCGACCGCTCCAGCCGGAGACCAACGCGCGCATCCGGTCCGACTCCCAGCGACTGCAGATGGAGCGCAAGCTCGCGGCTTCGGTCGTAGAGCTGCTGATACGTCAGCCGCTCGTCTCCGCAGACGAGCGCGGTCCGCTCCGGATGAAGGGCGACCTGCTCGATGAACAGCTCATGCAGGCAGCGATCGCTCACATACGGGATGCGCGTGTCGTTGAAGTCGACGAGCAGCCGGCGCTTTTCGTCCTGGCCGAGATAGTCCAGATCGCGAACCTTCGCGGTCGGCGTCTCGATGATGGCCCGGCAGAGCGCAGTGAAATGCCCGGCCAGGCGCTCGATCGTCTCGCGCTCGTAAAGCGCCGTGCTGTATTCGAAGGTTCCGGCCAGCCCGTCCGCGGTCTCGGTGAAGGTGGCGGTGAGATCGAACTTGCTGACGCCGGTCTCCAGCAGGTACCGCCGAAACCGCCCATCCTCCTCGGCCTCCGCCGCGTTCTGCAGGATGAACAGCAGTTGGAAGAGCGGGCTGACGGCCGGGTTGCGCTGGAGGCGCAGCGCGTCCACCACCTTCTCGAACGGCGCGTCCTGATGCTCGTACGCCTCCAGACAGGTGGCCTTGACGCGGGCCAGCAGCGTGACGAATGGCTCGTCCCCCTCCACCCGGCTGCGCAGGGCGAGGGTATTGACGAACATCCCGATGAGGCCTTCCGTCTCCCCCTGCTGCCGATTGGCGATCGCGCTTCCGACGCAGACGTCGCTCTGGCCCGTCTGGCGATGAACCAACGCCTCGAAGGCGGCCAGCAGGACCATGTAGAGCGTCCCGCCGTTCTGTCTGGCCAGGCTCCCGAGCTGCTCGGCCAGTCGCGCATCGATGGTGAACGCGTGCCTCGCGCCGGCATGGCTCTGTGCCGCGGGCCGCGCGTAATCCGTCGCCAGCTCGAGGCCTTCCGGAACGCCGGCCAGCTTCTCCTGCCAGTAGGCCAGTTGCCGCTGCAGCGTGCCGCTCTCTTCGAGCCACGTCCGCTGCCACGCGCTGTAGTCGGCATACTGGATCGGCAGCGGCGCCAGCACGTGCAGCCGGCCATCCATGATCAGCCCCAGCTCGCGGATCAGGATGCTCATCGACCAGCCGTCGCTGATGATGTGATGCATGTTGAGCAGGAGCAGGTGCTCCTCCTCTGCGAGCCTGATCACCTTGCCGCGGAGGAGCGGCCCGCGGGCCAGATCGAAGGGCATCACCGCATCGGCCTGACAGATCACTCGCGCCGTGCGCTCGCGGTCCTGGTCATCGCGGAGATCGATGCGCTCGAGGGCGAAGTCGAGCCGATCGAGGATGAGCTGCCGCGCCTGGCCGTCCTGGATGGGGAAGAGGGTGCGCAGGTTCTCGTGCCGCGCGATGATCAGGCGGAAGGCCTCTTCGAGCCGGCTCACATCCAGCTCACCGCTGATGGTGAAGGCGCTCGGCAGGTTGTAGCCGGCGCTGCCCGGCTCGAGCTGGTCGAAGAACCACACCCGCTCCTGGGCATGGCTCAGCGGCAGCCGCTCGAGCCGCGTCCGGTCGACGGGCCGGATGGGCGGGACGTCGGTCGTTGCCGTTCCGGCGAGCAGCTCGGCGAAGCGGGCCACGCTCGGACGCTCGAACAGCGCCTTCAGCGGCACGTCGACGTGCAGGCGCGTGCGGATCCTGGAGATCAGCCGCGTGGCCAGCAGCGAGTGCCCGCCGAGGTCGAAGAAGCTGTCGCTGCGCCCGACGCGCTCGACGCGCAGCACTTCCTGCCACAGCGCGGCCAGCGTCTCTTCGCTCTCCCCCTTCGGCGGCTCGTACTCCGCGCGCGCATACGCCTCCGCCTCCGGCCTCGGCAGCGCCCGGCGGTCGACCTTGCCGTTCGGCGTCAGCGGCAGGGCATCGAGTGCGACGAAGGCGGCGGGCACCATGTACTGCGGCACGCTCGCCGTCATGTGCGCGCGCAGGGCGTCGATGTTCAGCGACCGGCCCGTTACGTATGC
>DATEOX010000460.1:0-3555 GCA_035273585.1 Thermoanaerobaculia bacterium | reverse complement strand
CGTCGGCGGTCTGCTCGGCCTTGACCGGGATGGCCACCTCCTTCTGCACGCCGTGCATGTCCAGCGTTCCCTTCAGCACGTGCGTCGTCCCGGCCGGCGAGCCCGCCGGCGCCTCGGTGAGCGACGTCGAGGTGAACGTCGCCTTCGGGTACTTCGCCACGTCGAAGAAGTCGGGCGTCTTGAGGTGCCCGGTCAGCTTCTCCGTGTCGGTCTGGATGGAGCCCAGGTCGATGTCGAACCACACGCGCTGCGGCTTGCCGCCGGCGTATTCGATCGTGCCGTCGAAGTCGTTGAACTTCCCGTGGTGATCGCGGGTCACCTTCGCCCCCACGAACTCGATCGAGCTCTTCTCCTTGATGACGTTCGCCGTCACGGCGCCAGGCGCCGGCTGCGTCGCGGCCGCCGCCGGCGCGGCCGTGGTCTCGGATACCTGGGCGGCCGGTTTGTCGGAGATCTCGCTCTTCTGACAGGCGGCGATGAGCGGCAGGGCAGCGACAAAAACAAGCAACTGCAACTTCATGAGTGTTCCTCCGCAAGCGGGCACAACCAAAGCGCGTGCCACTTACCGCGGTCGGCGGCGGCCCGGCCCGCAGAGGGCGGGATGGATGAGCGACTGCACGTCTCCGAACTCGATGAGCTCCAGCCCGCCGACGCCGTCCACCTGGGCCAGGGCGATGGCCTCGAAGATCTGGAATGGGCGGATGTCCTCGCCGAACGAGACGCCGCGGATCTCGCCGCGCCCGCCGAGGAAGACGACGGCGTCCTGGGGGGCGGATTCGCCGCTCTCGTACAGGCCGGCGATGTCGTCGTGCCCGTCACCATCCACGTCCGCCACCGCCTCGGCGGTGAAGAGCCGCCCGTACGGCGGCCGCTCCGGCAGCGCGCGCACTTCGAAAACAAAGCCGTTCGAATAGGCGATGCGCACCGCGTCGTCGGCGACGATGGCGAAGTCCGGCTTCCGGTCGCCGTCGAAGTCGCCCGCGTGGGCGATGTAGGGCGCGAGATTCGTGACGATGGTCTGCGGTGCGGCGAACGTCCCGCCGCCGAGGCTGCGCATCACGGCCACGAACCCGTCGTCGAGATAGCCGCCCGGGACTTCGGTGCCGTCGCGGAGGAGGACGACGTCGTCGCGGCGGTCGCCGTCGAAGTCGACCGCGAGCGCGGGGAAGGTGAGAGGCGGCAGCGCGACCTGGATGACGATGCGCGGCTCGGGATTGGCCACGATGAGCGAGCCGACACCGCTCTCGGTGTACATCAGCACTTCGTCCCGCCCGTCGCCGTCGAAGTCGCCCGCGGCGAAACCGATGATGTCCCCCGCGATCTCGGTATGGAAGGTGCGGATGGGCACCGGCGCGTTCGTGCGGTAGATCGAGAGCGCGCTCAGGTTTCCGCTGATCTCGCCGGCGGCGATGATCTCCGGCCGTCCGTCGCCGTCGAGATCGGCCAGACCGATCTGGGACGAGCCGTCGCCGGTGCTGTGGAACGGCTGCGGTACGAGCGTGCCGGAGGTGTTCCGCCAGATGGTCAGGTCGTTCGTGACGACGTCGGTGTCGCCGTCGGCGTCGAGGTCGCCCGCGACGGTGTGGAAGGCGAACGACGGCGGCAGCGGCTGGGAGCGGCGGAAGGTGCCGTTGCGCGCCGAGGGAAGGCTGGTCAGGAGGAAATCGGTCTGGAGGAGGAGGTCGGGGACGGCATCGCCGCTGAAGTCGCCGGCCGCGATCAGCCGCAGACCCGTCATCGGCACGTCCGGCGCGCGGCGGAACGCGCCGCGGCCGTCGTTGAGCCAGATCGTGACCAGGTCGGGCGAGAGCACCGCGAGGTCGGTGCCGCCGTCGTGGTCGAAGTCCGCCGCGACGACCTGCGCCGGGTTGGCGGGCGTGGGGAGGTCGGGGAGCGACGCGAAGCCGCTGCCGGTGGAGCGGACGAGCTGCACGCGGTCGGTGATCGCCGCCAGATCGGTGCGGCCGTCGGCGTCGGCGTCGAAGGCGATGAGCTTCTTCACCGGCTTGCCGAAGTCGGCGGAGCCGAGCGGCTGGATCTTGCCTTTGCCGTCGCCGGCGTAGCTGACGACGACGCCGGGGCGGTCGGGATCGACGACCGCGACGTCGGTGCGGCGGTCGCCGTTGAAGTCGCCGGTGACGAGTTCGACGGGCGAGCCGCCGAAGTCGCTCGGCATCGGGGCGAAGAAGAACCCTTGGCCGTCTCCAAGGAAGGTGATGATCTCGTTGCCTTGGCCGCCGAGGATGATGAGGTCGGGGAAGGGATCGCCGTCGAGGTCCGCCGTGGTCAGGCGGTTCGCGGTGATGGCGGTTAGTGTCCTGCCTGAGAAGAGAGTCGAGCCGCCGTTGTGCAGGACCTGGATGGACGCCGCGGCGGTGATGATGTCGGGCCTGCCGTCGCGGTCGAGGTCGGCCACCGCGACGGCGGTGTAGGGGCCGTCGTCGATGATGGTGCGCCCGCGGCTGATGCCGGTATCGCCGCCGAACGCAACGCGGATGTCGTCCCGGTAGGTGAGGACGTCGCGGCGCCCATCACCGTCCACGTCGGCGACGATCAGCTCCAGCCCGGCGATCAGCTTCGCGCTCGAGGGGACGCTCCAGCCGGGGCACTGCGCGGACGCCGCCTCGGCCAAGAGCAGGCAGACGGCGGCGAGCAGCGATCTCACATCAGCATGTACGGCAAACGCCGCGCCGACGTTTACGGAAAATGTGCGGCCCTACATTTTCCTGCGCCGCACCATCGCGCGCAGCGCGTCGCGCGGCTGCGGCGGCGTGCTGCTGTAGTCGATCTCGAAGCTCTGCGCCGGCAGGGTCCAGTCGTAGCCGCGCAGCAGCACGAGAGTGAAGACCTCCATGAAGTAGGTGGCGTAGTCGAGGCCCGGGCAACGATGGCCGGTCACCGGCCCCGCCCCCTGCGGCGCGAACGCATGCTCATGCCGCTTCTCCTCGGCGCGCTCGGGCGAGAAGCGGGCGGGATCGAATTTCTCCGCGTCGCTGTAGACGCCGTGCGCGACGTGGCTCGGCCGCAGGGCCCACATCACCATCCACCCCGCCGGCACGGAGACGCCGTCCAGCTCGAACGACTCCTTGGCGATGCCGAAGACGGCCGGGATGATCGGACAGAGCCGCTTCACTTCGTTCACGACCTGCAGCAGGTAGGGCATCCCCATCAGCGCCTCGAGCGTGATCGGCCCCTCGCCAATCTCCGCGGCCAGCCGCCGGCGGACGGCCGGGTGCGCGGTGAGCTGCATGACGATCGCGCCCAGCTCGGCGTAGACGATGAAGCCGGCGATCACGATGTGGTGCAGCTCGAGGACGATGGCCTCGTCGTCGTGCGCGTCGCCCGCCGCGGCGAGGATGCGCGAGAGGCCATCGCCAGTCGGCACCGTTCGCCGCTCTTTTACCTTCTCCCGCAGGACGTCGAGGATACGATCCCGCGCCTTGAGCGCCTTCCGGTAGCGCGTGCCCGGGATGTTGATGGGAAGCGTGGCGAAGCCGCCGGTGAGGATGTCGTAGTCGCGGCGCAGGTCGTCCATCTCCCGCCCCGGCTCCATCC
>DATEOX010000459.1:0-9635 GCA_035273585.1 Thermoanaerobaculia bacterium | reverse complement strand
GATCGTGGCCGTGATGATCGGCGGCATGGCCATCGGCACGATGGAGCTGAACGAGCAGCCGGGGCTGCGCGAGCCGTTCCGCGTTCTCGGCCGCTACGGCCGCGTCCTGCGCATCCAGACCGCGCTCGTCCTCGTCTTCTTCGTCGCCTTCCTCGTGGCCCTGACGAACCTCACCGCCGCGTTCGAGATCGGCTTCTGGCTCGTCTCCTCCATCGGCGGCTGGGACATCCCGAAGTGGACCGTGCTCCTGAGCGGGGCCAACCGCCGCTACGTGCTGATGCTGATCTCCGGCGCGATGCTCGCCATCCAGCCGTTCTGGATCGCCGCGAACGTGATGCTCATCCGCAAGGCAGGCGTGCAGGAGACGGGCGATGACCTGCGCGTCTGGTTCGAGGAGCTGCAGCGGACGTCATGAAGCGGCTGCTCATCCTCCTCCTGCTCGCCCTCCCCGTGCACGCCGCGGAGCTGACGCTCGACCAGTACACGGCCTCTCTGTCACGCCTGCGCGCCCTCGTCGCCGCGAACCAGCGCGACGTCGCGGCGGCCGAGGCGAAGGCGCTGGTCGGCAGCGAGGTCGCGTCGCCGAGCGGGCGATTCCGGGCGGACGACGCCCTCCTCGGCGAAGTCGCCACGCCGAACGCCAAGGCGTTGCGCGTCCTGGCCCACCTCGACACGGCCATCGCGCAACTGCGGCGCCTCCCGGCGGGCGGAACCGCGCCGCCGAACGAGCAGTTGCTGAAGCAGGTCGAGCAGGAGGAAGCGGTCGAGGAGCTGCAGAAGGGCGGCACGGTGGGCGGCACCTCGCCGCCGCAGGGGCCATGGTACGAGCGGCTGGTGAAGATGCTCGGCGATGCCGGCGTCTGGCTGCGCGACATGCTCGAGCGCTTCGGCGAGTGGCTGTCCAAGTTCTGGCCGGACAGCCCGGAGTCGGACAAGCCGGCCGTTACCGTCGGCATGCGCTGGATCGTCACCGGCATCGTCGCGCTGATCGTCATCATCATCGCCATCCTGGCCTGGGAAGTCCTCCGCCGCAGCCGCGCCGTGAAGCCGGAGGCGGTCGAGGAGAGCGCGCCGCTCGGCTCGACGGCGGATGAAGACCCGCTCTCGCGCGGCGCCACCGAATGGGAGCGCTACGCGGCGCAGCTCGCGGCGGCGGGGCGCATCCGGGAGGCCATCCGGGCCTGGTATCACGCGGTGCTCGTCACCTCGTACGGCGCGCACATCCTGCACTACCGCAAGGGGCGGACGAACTGGGAGTACGTCGCCGCGCTCGGCCCGCGCATCGAGTGGCGGCCGGAGTTCGTGCAGCTCACCAGGCGCTTCGAGCAGGAGTGGTACGGCTCCGACCGGAGCAACCTGGAGGCGCTCGACGAATGCAGCGGCCGGGCGCAGCGCATCCTCGATGCCATCCGCCGCGCCGCCCGAGGTGCCGCGTGAGGCGCGCGCTGCCGCTCGTCATCGCCGTCGCGGCGTTCTTCCTCGGCGCGCTGCTCTGGCTCGGCGGCAGCCGGCGGGTCGCGCGCAACGCCTTCGACGAACTCTCGACCGCGAACACGTCTGAGAAGGGCCTCTCCCTCGCCGCCCGTTACCTCGGCCGAAGCCGGAAGGTCAGCATCCTGACCAGGCCCCTCGGGCTGGCGGGCCTGGAGCGCAACGCCGTCGTCTTCCGCACCGGCCTCCTGATGCCGTTCGGCCGCCCGGAAGAGATCGAGAAGGACGACGACTCCGGCAAGAAAAAAAAGAAAGACGAGAAGCCGAAGAAGATCGGCAAAAAGACGGACGAGAAGAAAAAGCCGGAGACGAAGGAGCTGCCCCCTCCCATGCTCTCCGACGCCGAGGCCGATTGGGTGCGCCTCGGCGGACGGGTGGTCATCGCCGTGAAGGAGCCGTTCGCCACGCTGGCCATCCGCAACCCGACCGACGCCAGCGCGCGCAAGGTGTTCCCGATCTGGCCGGGCATCGACACGCTCGCCCTCTCGGAGAAGCGCGGCTGGGACGCCGCCTCCCTCGGCGCGCACATGCACGCCGTCTACACGGCCGGCGGCCACGTGGTCATGGCCCGGGAGGTCGTTGGCGCGGGCGACGTCATCCTCCTGGCCGTCCCGGAGATGCTGACCAACGCAAACCTGCGCAGCGGCAACCACCTCGCGCTGCTCGTCGCGCTGGCCGGCAACGGGCGACCCGTCTACTTCGACGAGCTCGTGCACGGCATGACCTCCGACGGCGGCTCGCTCGACCTCATGCGCGAGTGGAACCTCGGGCCGCTGCTGCTGATGCTCGGCGTCTGGGCCCTGCTCGTCTTCTGGCGCAACGCGCGGCGCGTCGGGCCGCCCGAGGAGGAGTTCCGCGACACCCGCTCCGACGCGGTCGACCTCGTGGCCTCCCTCGGCGCGCTCTACGACCGGCGCATGTCCGACGCGGAGTCCATCGCCCTCTATCACGATGCCTTGACGCGCAGCATCGCGGCGCACAGCGGGCTGCGCGGCGAGGCGCTGCACAAGCGCGTCTCGGATCTGACCGATGGCATGTCGGTGCCGCAATGGACCGACAAGCTCCCCCGACCTGTCTTCCATCGGATGCTCATGACCATCAACGACGCGTTCCGCAAGACCGCGGAGAACGCAGGAGGAGTGCATGCAGACCATCGCTGACATCGCACAGCGCTTCGACGCGCTGCGCGGCCAGCTCGACCTCGTGATCCTCGGCCAGGAGAAGGTGAAGATGCTGGCCATCACCTCCCTCGTGGCCGGCGGCCACATCCTGCTCGAGGGGGTGCCGGGGACGGGCAAGACGCTCCTCTCCCTGGCCCTGGCGCGGCTGCTCGGCTGCCGCTTCCGGCGCATCCAGTTCACGCCGGACCTCATGCCCGCGGATCTCGTCGGGGCGAACATCTTCAACCAGAAGACGCAGGAGTTCGCCTTCCGCCCCGGCCCCCTCTTCACCGATGTCCTCCTGGCGGACGAGATCAACCGCACGCCGCCGCGCACGCAGGCCGCGCTGCTGGAGTCGATGCAGGAGATGGCCGCCACCGTGGACGGCATCCGCTACCGCATCTCGCCCGTCTTCACCGTCTTTGCCACGCAGAACCCGGTGGAGTTCGAAGGCACCTATCCGCTCCCCGAGGCGCAACGGGATCGCTTCCTGTTCAAGATCTCCATCGATTTCCCGGAGGCGGAGGACGAGTCGCGGATGCTCACCGCGTACGCGGAAGGGCGGCGGCTGCACGACGACATCGTGGCCACGCTCAAGCCGGTGATCTCGGCCGAGGAGCTGCTCGCGGCGCGCCGGACGGTGGCCACGACGGTGCGCGTCGAGCCGCACATCATCAAGTACATTCAGGAGATCGTCAGCCGCACGCGGCGGGACGATGCGGTGCAGATCGGCGGCGGCCCGCGCGCGTCGCTGGCGCTGCTCGAGTCGTCGCGCGCCGCGGCCGCGCTGCAGGGGCGCGACTACATCACGCCCGATGACGTGAAGGCGCTCGTCGCGCCGGTGCTGGCCCACCGCGTGACGCTCAGCCCGGAGGCGGAGATGGAGGGGCTGGCGCTGGACGACCTGCTGGCGCGCATCTTCGACCAGGTGGAGGTCCCGCGCTAACGGCATGCGTCCGGCCCCGCTCCTCATCCGCCTCACGTTCCTCGTCGCGGCACTGGCGCTCATGGTGCCGCTGTGGGTGCCGGCGGTGTGGGCGGTGGCGGGGCTGTTCTTCGTGCTCGTGATCGCCGCGGCCATCGAGGCGCTGGCGCTGCGGCGCGTGCAGTTCCGCGTGGAGCGGCCTCTGAAGGTGGCGCTGGCGCTGGATGAGAACGAGCTGACGTCGATGAAGATCACCACGACCTCATCGCGGCCGCTGTCGATGACCATCCGTCAGCGCTGGCCGGAGATCGTCCTGCCCCGCGCCGCCACGGTGCGAGCCATCTGCCGCCCCGGCGAGGCGCTGCAGATCGACCTGCCCCTGCGGGCCATCGCCCGCGGCACGGCGCCCATCGAGCGCGCCTTCGCCGCTGCGACGATGCGCGGCCTGGTGGAGCGCATCGCACCGCTCGGGGAGGAGACGACGCTGCACGTGCTGCCGAACCTGAAGGCGGTCAAGCGGCTGCACAAGAAACTGAACGCGTACGCGCTGCGCTCCCTCGGCGCGCGCCAGGCGCCGCGCATCGGCAAGGGACGCGAGTTCGACCGCCTGCGCGACTACGTCCTCGACGACGACTACCGCGACATCGCCTGGCGCGCCTCGGCCCGGCACGGCCGGCTCATCGTCCGCGAGTTCCGCCTCGACCGCTCGCAGGAGATCCTGTTGTGCCTCGACCGCGGGCATCGGATGGCGGCGCGGGTGGAACAGATCACCCGGCTCGATCACGCCGTCAACGCCGCGGTGCTCATCAGCTACATCTGCAATCGGATGGAGGACAAGGTCGGCGTCGTGTCGTTCGATACGACGGTGGACAAAGGCATCGCCGTCGGCCGCGGCGCGACGCACCTGCGCGCCATTACTTCTTACGTGACGGATGTGGAAGCCGCATACCGCCATACGGACTACCTGTCGCTCGCCGCGTCGCTGCGCCAGCGCCTCCACCACCGGACGCTGATCCTGATCCTGACCGTCCTCCCGGAGCGCGAGGAGCGCCACGACCTGCTGCGCGCGGTGGAGATGCTCGCCCCGCAGCACCTCCCGCTCCTGGTCACGCTCAGCGACCGCGACCTGAAGGCCGCCGCCGACGTGTTGCCGTCCGACCGGGCCGAGCTCTCCCGCACCCTCGTCGCCCGCGATCTCGTCCTCGGGCGGGTGGAGGTGATGCGCGAGCTCCGCGCCCGCGGCGCGCTGGTGGTCGATTCGACGTCGGAGGACGCCGGGGTGGACAGCGTCAATGCCTACATCGACGTCAAACGGCGGCAGTTGCTCTGACGGGCCACTTCCACGCGTACCAGACCACGAGTCCGGTCAAAGTAATCTCGATCACGCCATAGAAGATGTAGAACCACCAGTCCCACATGGTTCTCATGATGATCAGCGTATAGGCCACACCGAAGATGATGTTGAGCCACCGGTTCCACCTCGGCTTCAAGGCCACGAACAGGAAGATCATCACGCTCGGGATGGCCATCATGACCGAGGTGAACAACAAGATCCCTTGCGTGGTCGGCCCAAACGGCCCCATTTTCCCGTTCAGCATGCTCTGCATCCTGCCCGGTATGTACAGACCGAAATAGTCGGCATAGATGTAGAGGAACATCACGCTGGCCCAGAGCGCCGCGAGCTTGATCTTGACCGGGACTTCAATGTTTTCCACCTGGCGCCTCCTTCACTCCCATGACCAACAGCCACAGAGTCAGCGCGAGCTCCCCGATGCCGCCGATCACCGTGACATCCGGCAGCCGCGCCGCCAGCTTCGGCGCCAGGAACGACGTGAAGCTGCCGATCAGATAGCTCACGCCCCCGATCGCCATCAGCACGCCGATCACGCGCGGAAGAAATCCGGACCTGAACGCGAGATACCCGATCAGGACGCAATACACCCCGAAAAAGACACCGGAGATGTTGTATCCGCGCGCATGCAACCTGAGAAAGACGAGCGCGAGTCCCTGCCAGTCGCTCCGCCCCACCAGCAACAGCGGCGCGGCGTGGTTCAGACAGTTCGCCGCGAGCACCGCGATCCCCACGAGGCTGAAAAACGCCGCCGTCAGGGAGACGCTCTCGCTCACCGGTTTCAACAGGAGATACAGGAGCAGCGTCACGCCGACGTACGCCATCAGCATGACCAGATCCGCCGCCAGTCCGGCCCGATACAAGCCCTCGTGCGCCACGATGTTCGCCGCCGTCCGCACCGCGTCGTCCCGCACGACGAGCGCGCCGCGAACGAACACCTCGGCGAACACGCCCATGACGATGGTGATCAGGTAGAAGACGCCGGCCAACCTGGCCCAAAGACCCATGCTGTTTCGCTCTCGCGCAAGTGTATCGTCGTCTATTGCCGCACCGCCCGCTCGAGCAGTTCCACGGCTCCCATCGACGGCGTCCCGAACACGAGGGAAGGCCACTCGGGCAGGAGCCGGTCGACCACGAGGAACAATGCGAGCCCCTCGTCCTGCGACCACCGCCGCCGCGACCCCAGCATGCGCTTGACCGCCGCGTCGCGGGCCAGCCCGCCGCCCCGAGGATGGGCCAGCCAGGCGTAGCCGGCCCACTGGCCGGTCCCCTCCATCGAAAGCCAGGTCGAATCGAGCGTGGCGAACACCGCGTTGTCGCCGGTGAACCAGCGCGCGTGCCGGCTCCGCATCATGGCCAACGCTTGCGCCGCCAACGCACGGGCATCCGCGACGGAATCCGCCTCGGCGGCGCGGTACAGCAGGTCGCGCTCGGCCAGGTACGCCTCGACGTACGCAGGGTTCGACGCGAACCGCGTCTGCACGATGTCGTCGTCCAGCTCTTCGGGGAACTTCCAGGCGGCATCGATCGGCCCGATGATCCCCGCCATGCCCGGAAACTGGCGCGTGTGCGATATCTCGTGAAGGAACACCGCCGTGAGTCCGGGCTCCTGCCCCTTGCCGGTCTGTGCCCAGTACGCCGGCGCGGCCATGACGAAGAACGGCCCGCTCTCCTTGTCGCTGTCGGCAAAGGACATGAGCTGGACCGGCAGCTTCTTCGAGCTCGGCAGCGTCAGCGACCCTTCGTGCTTCGCCGCCCACCACTCCAGCCCCACCCCCGGAACCGCCGCGCCCCGCGCGTTCGAAGAGACGCCGGCCGTCACGCGCGAAGTCGTGTAGACGCACGCCCCGTCATAGAACACGAGATCCGGCAAAGGCGCATCCGGCAGACGGAGGATCTCGCGCGAGGTGAGCTGCCACGCCGTGAACCAGCGCGCGATCCAGGGCCCGGCAGCCGCCAGATCACACGACGCCGCCGCCGGTTGAGCCGCGGCGTGCGGGACGGCACCTCCGGAAGCACAGCCGCCGGCAACGAGTCCGGCGAGCGTCAGCAAGATGGCGAGTCTCGAGACAGGCATGGTGGACGCATAGATATCACGCAACGCGCCGCACGCGGCCGGTGCCGCGTGCGGAAGCCGGCAGCCACCAGCTTCAGACTCGGAGCGAGCCACGAAACCCTCTGGCGGCGTAATAAGATTCTGCACCGTTGTGATACGTGAAGACCGTGTCGTAGCGTCGATCACAAAAGATTGCGCCGCCCAGTTTCCTGATATCGGAAGGCGTTTTGACCCAGCTCGATGTTTTCATATCGAAGTCTCCGAGCTTCTGCAATTCCCGATATTCATCTTCTGTCAAGAGCTCAATGCCCATTGCGTCCGCCATGTCGACGGCGCTACTTGCCGGCTTGTGTTCTTTCCGTGATTCCAGAGCTCGACGGTCGTAACAAACACTCCTGCGGCCCTTCGGACTTTCCGCTGAACAGTCATAGAAAATGTATTCGCCCGTCTTCTCATCGTAACCGACGACATCCGGCTCACCGCCCGTTCTTTCCATTTCATTGAGCGACCACAGTTTTTCAGGATTGGTTTCCAGCTTTGCCTGCAGTTTGGGCCAGTCGAGATTTTTGTGGCGGTTCATGTTTTTCTCAAAACGGGCCTTCAATGCTCCGAGCAACTCGTCATGTTGTTTTGCTTTGATGTCTTTTGCCTTGTGCATTTCTGTCCTTGCCCTCTCTGCCTCTACCTGTCAAGGCCGCAGCGGTTGCCCGCCGCCGCAGTATCCGAAGCGGCCCGCCCCCAATCCTCCCTTACAATACCCGACCGCACATCCGCCCGACATGAACATCGACCTCTTCATCGCCGACCGCACGCCCGTGTGGAAGCAGCTCGACGCGATGCTCCTGCGCGCGGACGACGAAGAGCTCAGCCGCTCCGAGCTGCACGAGCTGGTGTCTCTGTACCGGCGAACCTGTTCGGACCTCAACCGGGCGCGGTCGTATACGGCGAATCCGGAGGTGCTCTCGTACCTGAACCAGCTCACGGGGAGGGCGTACCGGTTCATCTATCAGGCGGGCCGGGAGGGGGGGGCGTGGGGGGCGTTCAAGAGGCTCATCGTCCACGAGATCCCGCGGGCGTTTCGGCGGGAGCGGCTGTCCGTTGCCGTCGCGGCGGCGGCGATGCTCCTCGGGGCGCTGTTCGGGGCGCTGGCGGTAGCGGTCAATCCGGACAACGGGCCGCGGCTCATCCCGAGCGTCTTCTTCACCGAGCGGCCGCGGGACAGGGTGGCGAACATCGAGAGCGGCAAAGAGCGGATCGAGAACGTCGAGGACGCGCTCGTCTTCGGCGCCTCCCTCTACACGCACAACATCAAAGTCTCCTTCCTTGCCTTCTCCCTCGGCGCGCTTACCATCGTCGGCGGCATCGCCCTCCTCTTCTACAATGGCGTGATCCTCGGCGCGATCGCCATGATGTACATCCTGGACGGCGTCTCGGCCTTCTTCTTCGCCTGGGTCGGGCCGCACGGCGCGCTGGAGCTGCCGTCCATCGTCTTCGGCGCCGCCGCGGGCCTCATCGCCGGCCGGGCGCTGCTCATGCCCGGCGAGCTCTCCCGCGCCGCGTCGCTGCGCCGCGTCCTCCCCTCCGTCTGGCGGATCATGATCGGCACCATGTTCACGCTCGTCTTCGCCGGCCTGGTGGAAGGGTCGTTCTCTCAGTTCTCCTCCCGGAGCTTCCCCTACGAGGTGAAGATCGGCGTGGCCGTGGTGCTGTTCCTCGGCCTCATGACCTACCTCTTCCTGCGCCGGGTGGAGGAGGCATGAACGAGCTGACCATCACCACGCCCGAGCACGTCCCCATCCGGCTCGAGCCGGCGGGGGCGGGAAGCCGCTTCCTGGCCATCCTCATCGACTTCACCATCACCAGCGCGGTGGGGACAGCCATCGGCCTGATCTCCAACGTCTTCCTCCCCGCCGGCGTGGCCGTGGCGGTCTTCATCACCGCCTCGTTCGTCCTGTCGTGGGGGTGGCACGTCTGGTTCGAGACGCAGCGCAACGGGCGGACGCCGGGGAAGAAGATCCTCTCCCTGCGCGTGGTGGACGCGCGGGGGCTGCCGGTCTCGCTGCATCAGGCGCTGGTGCGGAACATCGTGCGGGCCATCGACTTCGCGCCGCTCTTCTACGGCTTCGGGGCCATCGCCACGCTGGCCGATCCCTACCGGCGGCGGATGGGCGACCTGGTGGCCGACACGCTGGTCATCCGCGACGCGCAGCCGCTGGCGTACAGCGGCAAGCTCGCGGCGCAACGGCGGCACAACAGCCTGCGCACCCCGCGCGTGCTGCGCCTGATCCGCCATCGCATCAGCCTCGAGGAGCGGGAGTTCCTGCTCACCCTCTGCCTCCGCTCGGACAAGCTGACGCCCGCGGCGCGCTACGACCTGATGGAGGAAGTGGCGCGCGTCTACCGGCAGAAGCTGGGCATCGAGGAAGAGCAGATGAGCGGAGAGAACCTGGTGCGCGACCTCACCGCGGTGCTCTTCAATCCGCGGGAGGGGACGGCTTCCCCGCGGCGACGCGATGCGGTAGCATGACGGTCTTCGTCCAAAAACACTTTAGCCCGAGGTGAATGGAGATGATCTGTCGCAACCACGTCGACGTGGCCGTGGGCGTACGCCGCTGCGCGCGCTGCGGCGCCCCGTTCTGCAATGACTGCCTG
>DATEOX010000458.1:0-9828 GCA_035273585.1 Thermoanaerobaculia bacterium | reverse complement strand
CCACCGCGGCCGCCGCCCCCGCCCCGGTCGCGATCACCATCGACGAGGCGCGCGCCCTTCGCCGGGCCGGGAAGCCCGAGCTGTACGAGCAGGGGCTGCACGAGCTGGCCAAGTCTTCGGATCCCGTCGTCCATCGTCGCGCGCTGGCGCTGCTGGCGCTTCATCAATATGACGCGAAGCGGTGGGACGACGCGCTCGGATCGCTGACCCGCGCGGCGGAGGCGAATGGCGCCGCGGCGCCGTTCCTCCGGCTGCGGATCATCGACGTGGAGGAACAGCGCGCCAACTTCGCCGGCGCCGCCGCGGCGGCGTCGGAAGTCATCGCCACGGCGCCGGAGAGCTCCGCGGCGACGGTGGCCCGCCTGCGGCTGCCCGCTTTGTTCGCCCGCTCCGGCGACATGCCGGCGGCCGAGGCGTCGTACGCGCAGGTAGCGTCGATCGCCATCGACGAGCTGACGGAGCCGGACTTTGTCGCGCTGGCGAAAGGGCTGGCCAAGGCGGGGCGCGAGGATCTCGCCACGGCGGTGCGCATGCGGCTCCTCACGCAGTTCCCGAACGGGCGCTTCACGGAGGATACGTACGACCACGTCGCCGACACGCTGCTCGATCGGGTGCCGTACGAGGCCGCGTTCGACATCGCCTCGAAGCTCGCAAAGAACGATCGGTACGACCGTTTCTTCGATCTCATGTCGCGTCTGGAGAAGCGCTACCCGAACGCTGCTTCGACGGATGCCTTCCGCGCGTTGCGCTGGCGGTCGCTCTTCAACTCGCGCGAGTACACGCGACTGCTGGCCGAGACGGCGGGGATCAAGCTGACCGATCCGGCGCTCGTGCTGCTGCGCGCCCGCGCCGCGTGGCGCGACGACCAGCCGCAGCTCTTCCTGGCCGGCCTCACGCAGCTCGAGAAGGACTTCCCGGCCAGCAGCCAGGCCATCGAGGCGAAGGTGCTGCGGGCGAAGTACTACGTGACGGACGTGGTCGACTATGACCAGTCGATCCGCAACCTCACCGCGGCCATCGACGCCGGCGCGCTGGGGAACGACGCGGAGAACCTCTGGACCCTGGCCTGGACGCTGACCAAGGCCGGCCGCGCGTCCGAGGCACTGGCGGTGATGGACCGCTACATCGCGGCGTATCCGGACGCCGACTACACGAGCAATTCGCTGTTCTGGTCGGGCAAGATCCTGGACAAGCTGGGGCGCACCGCGGAGCGCGACGCGCGCTTCGCGCAGCTCATCGAAAAGTATCCGTACAGCTACTACAGCTACCGCGCGCGGCAGATCATGAATGCGAACCCCTCACCCCCAGCCCCTCTCCCCGCGGCGCGGGGAGAGGGTGGCCGGAGGCCGGGTGAGGGGCTCTTCCCCGACCTCGACGCGCAGGTCGCGGCGGCCAACGAGCCGCGGCTGGCGGTCGTGGACGAGCTGCGCGCGCTCGAGCTGCAGCGGGAGGCGGCGCGGGAGATGAAGCTCGCCGCGGCGGCCCACCCCGACAACCTCGGCTTGGCGTTCATGCTGGCGGACATCTACGTCGAGGGAGGCGAGCCGTTCAAGGCGAACGGGGTGTTGCAGCGGCGGTTCCGGGAATTCGTGCGCCACGGCGGCGCGAACATCCCGCCCCGGTTCTGGGAGATCCTCTTCCCGCTCAACTACTGGGAGAACATCCGGGCCGAGGCGGAGCGGCGGGCCGTCGATCCTTACCTCGTGGCATCGATCATCCGCCAGGAGAGCGGCTTCGAGCCGACGACCGTGTCGAACGCCGGGGCGGTCGGTTTGATGCAGATCATGCCCGCCGAGGCATCCAAGATCGCGCAGAAAGGGGGGCTGGCGGAGGTCACCCGTGAAACGCTTTTCGATCCGTCCGTCAATATAGCGGTAGGAGCGGCGGAGTACCGCCAGAAGCTGGACCTCATGAACGGGAACGACGTGCTGGCCATTGCGGCCTACAATGCGGGAGAAGACGCCGTCGGGCGGTGGCTCTCGCAGACCCCGATCGATGATCTCGACACGTTCGTCGAGTCCATCCCGTACGCCGAGACCCGCCTCTACGTCAAAACCGTCACTCGGAACCGTTTCGAATATCGCCGGATCTACGCGGGCAACGCACAGGTCGCCCGTAACCAGGGTTGATTGGCAGCCATGTTGCTGGTCCCGACCTCGGGAACGGCAGGGTCGGAACAGAAGGGTGACCATGTAACGAACGGCGGAGTCAATGAAAGCAGCACGAATCGCAGTCGTCCTCTCCCTCCTCGCCACCGCCTCCCAGGCGACGACGCAACTGATCCTCAGCCGCGACGCGGCGGGCGTCACCACCGAGTACAAGGGAATCGTCGAGCTCACGGTCAACCTCGGCTTCGACGACGCGAAAGTGACGATCACGGTCGATGGGCAGAAGCTCGCCGACAACCTCCGCTCGCCGTACCGCGTCACGGTCGACTTCGGCGCGCAGGCCGTGGAGCACAAGATCTGGGTCACGGCCCTGACCGCGGACAAGAAGCGGGTGCAGTGGAGCGAGACGATCAACAAGGGCCTCCTGCCGCTGAGCGTCAAGGTGAAGGCGGTCGACGCGGCGAACGGCATCTTCGAGGCCCACGCCACCTCGCCGAAGGAAGATCCGATCGAAGTGGTCGAGCTGTGGGACGCCGGCGCGCTGGTCGCCTCCGTGAAGCAGCCGCCCTACCGCATCACCGTTCCGGCCGCGGTGATGCAGACCGGATTCGTGCAGGTCACGGCACGGACGAAGTCGGGCGAGGAAGCGGCCGACTTCTGGTCCGCGGCCGGCGACGTGCATGTGGAGTCGGTCGAAGTACGCACCGTGCCGATCTTCGTCTCGGTGGTCGATCGCGACGGCACCACGCGCGTGGACGTTGACCGCTCGTCGTTCCGCATCATCGACAACGACTCCGAGGCCAAGATCCTGGAGTTCGGGAAAGCGTTCGATCAGCCCATCTCGCTGGCGCTGCTCGTCGACGCCTCCGGCTCGATGGGATACGAGATCGCCAACGCGACGAAGGCCGCGACCGGCTTCGTGCAGCGGACGCTGCGCGACAGCGACCGCTGCGCCGTCTTCGCCATCCGCGACGTGCCGCGGCGCATGGTCGAGCTGACCAGCGACAAGGCCTCGGTGGAGAAGGCTCTCGGGTCGATCAAGGCCGTCGGCCAGACGGCCCTCTACGACGCCATCGAAACGGCCATCCGCGAGCTGAAGGACGAGAAGAACCGGCGGGCCATCGTCATCCTCACCGACGGCGGCGACACGGCGTCGATGGCCAGCTTCGAGGACATCGACCGGAAGACGCGCGAGGCCGGCATCCCGCTCTACTTCATCGCCTACGACACGGGCGAGGTGACGCAGTCGAAGGACCTCGACCGGCTCAAGTACCTGGCGACGGAGACCGGCGGCTTCGTGGCCACCGCCTCGCAGCAGAACCTCGTGGCCCGCTACGGCGACATCGAGAAGGACCTCCGCGCGCAGTTCGCCATCCGCTACCAGGTGACGGACTACGCCAAGCACAACGAGTGGCGCAAGGTGCGCGTGGTGCTCGCCTCGCCGAAGCTGACGGCGCGGACGATCCGGGGCTATTTCGCGCCCTAGCGTTAAAATCTCGCCCCCTTGCGCAACGACAAGCTCATCGCCCAGCTCCGCTCGGCCGTCGTCGCCAGCGCGCCGTTCCAACGCATCCTGGATGAGAGCGATCGGGTGGAGATCACCGGCGCCTCGATGGAGGCGCGGGCACTGTTGCTGGCGGCTCTGCATCAGGCTTCGCACAAGCGCATCGCGGTGATCGTGCCGGGCGACGCGGCGCTGGGCGACTTCGAGAGCGCGCTGCGGCTCTTCCACGCCGATCCGCGCTGCGTCTCGGTCTACCCATCCCCCTCGCTCTCGCCCTATCAGGACGTCGGCCCCTCCCTCGGCGTCACCCGTGAGGAGATCCACGCCCTCGGCATGCTCGTCGATTCGGCGGCGGACATGCTCATCATCCCCGTGCGGGCGCTCTTCCAGCGCCTGCCGCTCGCGGAGGAGCTGCGGAGGCGGGTGGTGGCGGTGGCGGAGAACCTCGAGATCGACGTTCACCGCGTGCTGCAGACGCTCGTCGAGAACGGCTTCATCCGGACGGACCTCGTCGGCGAGGCGGGGGAGTTCGCCTTCCGCGGCGGCATCCTCGACGTCTTCCCGCCGAACACGCCGAAACCGGTGCGCATCGAGCTGTTCGGCGACACGATCGACACCCTCCGCTGGTTCGATCCGGAGACACAGCGCTCCGAGGAGGGGTCCGGGCCGGTGGCCATCTACCCGATGACCCAGTTCCCGCTCACGCGCGAGATCCGCACGGCGCTGGCCCGGCGGATGTCCGTCGACTTCAACGACCTGATCTACAAGCGCGACCTGGCGGAGAAGATCGACCGGCTCAACGAGCAGGGGACATTTCCGGGCATCCAGCATTACGTGCCGCTGGCCAGCGAGTCGGTGGCCTTCGCCGACTACCTGCAGGGCGACTGGACGCTGGCCCTCATCGAGCCGGACCAGATCACGAGCGCGGTGGCCAAGTACGAGTCGCTGCTGCGCACCGAGTACGAGGGCGCCGTGGAGAAAGGGCGCGCCGTGTACGCGCCGGAGAAGCTGGTCACGCCCGGCGACCGCATCCTGGAGTTCGTCGGGCAGGCACGGGTGGCGCTGAGCGAGGTGCACATCCGCCGCGGTGTCATCCTGAGGCGCGAAGACGCCGAAGGATCTCCCGGCAAGATCGGTGGAGATCCTTCGCCCTCTACGGGGCTCAGGATGACAAGCGAGTTCCACGAGCTGCGCCTGCACGCCCCGCAGGTGGAGCGCTACGCGAACCGCCTCCCCGAGTTCACGCACGACCTCAGGCGCGAATACGACGAAGGGCGCAAGCAGCTCTTCTTCCACGCCACGAAAGGCGGCCACGAGAAGGTCGAGCGGCTGCTCAAGGAGTTCAACGTCCCGTTCGCGGACGATACGAAAGGGCTGCGCGACGAGCTGGTGCTGACCGGCGGCAACCTCGCCCGCGGCTTCCGCTTCGACGAGGTGGGCCTGGTGGCCTACTCGGAGTGGGACCTCTTCGAGCCGCCCACCTCCACGCGCGTCGGAGGCCGCGCCCGCAAAGCGACCGATGCCTTCATCACCGACCTGCGCGACCTCAAGTCCGGCGACTACATCGTGCACGTCGACCACGGCGTGGGGCGCTTCGTCGGCCTGCAGCGCATCCCTTTCGGCGAGACCGAGCGGGAGGTGATGGAGCTCGAGTACTCCGGCGGCGGCAAGCTGCTGATGCCGATGGAGAACCTGAACCTCATCCAGAAGTACTCCGGCGGCACGGACCTCGCGCCGAAGCTGGACAAGCTCGGCGGCACCTCCTGGGCCAGGACGAAGGCCTCGGTCAAGAAGGCGATGCGGGACATGGCGGACGAGCTGCTCAAGCTCTACGCCACGCGGCAGATGGTGCCCGGTCACGCGTTCTCCAAGGACTCGCCGTGGCAGTTCGAGTTCGAGGACGCCTTCGAATTCGACGAGACCGAGGACCAGATGGCGGCCATCGACGACGTCAAGCACGACATGGAGTCGCGCAAGCCGATGGACCGGCTGCTCTGCGGCGACGTCGGCTACGGCAAGACCGAGGTGGCCATGCGCGCGGCGTTCAAGGCGGTGATGGACGGCAAGCAGGTGGCCGTCCTCGCGCCGACGACCATCCTCGCCTTCCAGCACTACCGGACGTTCCTCCGTCGCTTCGCCTCGTTTCCGGTGACGGTCGACCTCCTCACCCGCTACTACTCGGCGAAGGAGCAGAAGGAGATCGTGCGCAAGCTGGAGTCGGCCGAGATCGACATCATCATCGGCACGCACCGCGTCCTCTCCAAGGACATCGCCTTCAAAGACCTCGGGCTGATGGTCATCGACGAGGAGCAGCGCTTCGGCGTGGCGCAGAAGGAGCGGCTCAAGCAGGTGAAGAAGGCGGTGGACGTGCTGGCCATGTCGGCCACGCCGATCCCGCGCACGCTGCACATGTCGATGGTCGGCATTCGGGACATCTCGGTGATTGAGACGCCGCCCAAGGACCGGCTGGCCATCCAGACCGCGGTCGTGCCGTTCAACGACGAGTTCATCCGCGACGCGATCGCGTTCGAGATCGACCGCGGCGGGCAGGTCTTCTTCGTCCACAACCGCATCGAGTCGATCTACGCGATGAAGGAGCTGCTGGAGAAGCTCGTGCCCGGCCTGCGGGTGATCGTCGGCCACGGGCAGATGGACGAGCGGGAGCTGGAGCGGGCCATGCTCGCCTTCATCGAGCGCAAGTACGACGTGCTGCTGGCCACGACCATCATCGAGAACGGCATCGACATCCCCGCCTGCAACACGATCCTCATCAACCACGCGGAACGCTTCGGGCTCTCGCAGCTCTACCAGCTCCGAGGGCGCGTGGGACGGAGCGACCGCCTGGCGTTCTGCTATCTGCTCGTGCCGAGCGACCGGGTGCTGACCTCCGACGCGCGGAAGCGCCTCAGCGCCATCCAGGAGTTCTCCGACCTCGGTGCCGGCTTCCGCATCGCCGCGCGCGACCTGGAGATTCGCGGCGCCGGCAACATCCTGGGCGGCGAGCAGTCCGGCCAGATCGCCGCGGTCGGCTTCGAGATGTACACCAAGCTGCTGGAGGAGACGATCCGGGAGATGAAGGGGGAGCGCATCGAGGAGGAGGTCGAGACCTCCATGAACCTCGGCGTCGACATCTACATCCCCAAGAACTACATCACGGACGAGAACATCCGGATGACCTTCTACAAGAAGATCGCCTCCGCGCAGACCGACCAGCGGCTGGACGACATCCGCAACGAGCTCCGCGACCGCTTCGGCGCCCTGCCGGCGAACGTGGAGAACCTGCTGCACTTCGTCCGGGTGAAGCGCTTCGCCCAGCAGCTCGGCGTGATCTCCATCGTGCGCGACGGCGCGCGGGGCATCACCAAACTGTCGGCGAACGCGCGCGTCGATCCGAATAAGCTCCTGCAACTGATCGGAGAGAACCCGCAGGTGAAGTTCTCGCCGAACGGCGTGCTGTCGTTCCCGTTGCACGCGCGGGGGACGGAAGTGATCGACGCGATCGAGGAGCTGCTGCGGCGGATCGCGGCGTAATTTCGGGCGTTCATCACCGCCTTACGGCTCTCCATCCCAAAGGCGTGGCCGCGTCCGCCTGCCGGACCTACGGTGAGGGCAAGGAGGTTTTGCATGCGTCGTCTCTCGGTTCCCATCTTCTTCCTGCTGTTCGGCGTGTTCCCGCTCGCCGCGCAGAGCCTCGACTGGAGCTCGGTCGGCTCGACCGGCGCCATCGATGAGTCCTCGACCGCGCTCTACGACTTCAGCGGCCGCGCGCTGCAGTTCCGTAGCGGCGCGACCGGCACGATCGTGGCGCGGTACCAGGTGCACGACACCTACGGCGCGGGCGTCACCCGCACGCCGCCGTGGCACGTGCTGTGGGCCTCGCTGTCGGACGGGGCCACCGTCCGCCTGCTCAGCGTCGAGAAGTGTTTCGGCGCGGAGCAGACGATCTGCACCATCACCAGCACCGAAGGAAGCGGGCCGTCCTGCCGCCTCTGCATCTTCGGCGAGCTGCTGAACTTCGGCACGAACTCGTACTACATCGAGACGACGCTGACCCGGTCGTCGACGGCGACGAACTCGGCCCTGAACCTGGTGGCGCTCTCCCCGTAGAATCGGAGGATGGCATCCACGCGCCGGCGGCTCGCCGCCACGACCGCCGGCGCTCTCCTCCTGGTTGCGGCCCTCTTTGCGCTCCGCTTCATGTCTCCCCTCCTCCGCCACCCGCTGGCCACCGCGCGCCTCTTCCGCACCCCCGCCCCGCGGCATCTGCCCGTGCCGGTGGACGGCGTGCGGCCGCGGGGCCTCATCGACAGTTGGGGCTCGATCCGCTCGGGCGGCCGTCATCATCAAGGCATCGACATCTTCGCTCCGCGCAACACGCCGATCCGCAGCACGACCTCCGGCATCGTCGTCACGGTCGGCGTCAACCGCCTCGGCGGGCGCATCGTCCGCATCCTCGGCCCCGGCCCGATGTGGCATTACTACGCCCACCTGGAGCGCTACGGCGGATTGCGCCCGGGAGACGAGGTGCAGCCGGGCGACGTGGTGGGCTACGTGGGCGACTCCGGCAACGCGCGCGGCACGCCGCCGCACCTCCATTACGGCATCTATCGCTTCGAGGGCGGCGCGGTGAATCCCTATCCGTTCCTGAGGTAAACTCCGCCCGCTCCGTGCGCCGTCCCCTCGTCGCCCTCCTGCTGCTCCTCTTCTGCGCCTACCTGCCGGCGTGCAAGCGCAAGCCGTCGATCCCGCCGGACGTCGTCGTGCGCATCGGCGAGCGCAACGTCACGCTGGCGGACTTCAAGCGCTACCTCGACCGCAACACCGGCACCGAGCTGGCGCAGGTGACGCCGGAGGTGGCCAGCGCGCTGCTCGATCAATACGTCGAAGAGATCGTCCTCAGCGAGTACGCCGCGACGCACGGCGTGGAGGTGCCGGCGGAGAAGATCGCCTCCGCGGTGCGCAACGAGGCGGGATCGACGGTCATCGAGAAGCGCGACGAGATGCGCCGTCAAAAGCTGATCGCCGACCTCTCCGCGGACGTCCCCCAAGCCTCGGATGACGAGGTCCGCGCCTACTACGAGACCCATCCGGCGGAGTTCAAGAGCGGCGAGGAGGTACGCGTCCGGCAGATCCTCGTCCACGACGAGGCGCTGGCCGGCCAGATCGCCTCCCAGCTCAGGAAAGGTGGCTCCTTCGAGGAGCTGTCCGGCCAGTACTCCGTCGCGCCGAACGCCAAGAAGGGGGGCGACATCGGCTACGTCAGCCGCGGAGAGCTGCCCAAGATGTTCGAAGACGTCATCTTCAGCCTCGAGCCGGGCGGCGTCAGCGACGTCATCCGCACCGATTCGACCTTCCATGTCTTCAAGGTCGATGAGCGGCGCGGGCCGGGGACGGTGGACATCATCACGGCCGCGCCCGTCATCCGGGAGCGGCTGCGGGAGGAGGCGATCCGCCAGAAAATGGCCCAGCTCGTCTCCCGCAGCCGGGCAGAGATGCAGATCGCCGTCCTGACCAAGCGCCTGCCCTACAAATACACCGGTACGCTCCCGAAGAGCGACAACGAATAAAGCCCGCGGCGGAACGTGTTGAGCGCCCTGACGTCAGAAGAATGGCTATGAAAAAAGCAACCATCATCCTCGCCCTCACGCTCGCGGCTTCCGCGGCGACCGCGGCGCAGCTCGTCGAGGCCATCGTGGTCCGCGTGGGCGACCGCATCATGACCCGCACCCAGTACCTCAAGCGCCTCTCCGAGAGCTACAACGAGGTCGAGCAGACCACCCCGCCCGACCAGGTCGCGGCCCGGAAAGCTGAGGTGCGCAAGAACCTCCTCAACGACGTCATCGCCGAGCTCCTCATCAAGGATCGCGCGGACCGCATGGGCCTCTCGGTGACCGACAGCGACATGAAGGACGCCATCGTCCGCCTCAAGCAGCAGTACGGCATCCAGACGGACGAGGCCTTCGAGGAGTCGCTGAAGAAGTCGGGAATGACCCGCGCCGAGATGGAGAACCGCCTCCGCGACACCCTCATCGCGAACAAGGTATTCGGCCGCGAGCTCCGCAGCCGCGAGGATCTGACCGACCGCGAGCTCCGCGAGCGGTACGACCGGGAGAAGGAGCACTACCGCCTCCCCGAGCGCGCCCGCCTGCGGGCCATCATCATCGCCAAACCCGACAACGCCGCGCAGGCCGCCCAAGCCCAGGCCCGCGCCGACGA
>DATEOX010000457.1:0-2626 GCA_035273585.1 Thermoanaerobaculia bacterium | reverse complement strand
TGGCGACGGCCGCGTCGACCGCGTTGCCGCCGGCTTCCAGTACTTGGGCACCCGCCTCAGCACCGTGCGGGTTGGCCACCGACACCACGCCCTGCCGGAACGCCTTGCCGGCGAAAGACGGCGGCTTCCCCTTGGCCTGTTCCGGCAGCGCTGTGGACGGTATGCCGATTGTTTCGGTCGGCGCCGCGGAAACTGGCGCGACCGCGAGCCACGCGAGCGCGACAGCGGCCAAAAAGGTACGCATACGATTCATCCTGCCTCCCTGTTGATTGAGCGCCGGACGAAGCGCCGGCGAGCAAGCGATTTGCGTTTGACTCTAGTTACGCGTCCTACAGGTGTCAACAAAGCTCCGCGCAAAGATCGCTGCGCGCGCCGCGATTGATGAGCGCTGGCGATGGCTTCACAAACCAGCGCGAATAAATGCGCCTGCGGTATCTGATGTCATGGTGGTGCAGTAAATTCCGAGCCAATTCAAAGGAGACACCATGAAAAGGATGGCTTTCGTTTTTTCCATCGTCAGCGCCTTTGCGACCGGGCCGTCATTCGCCCAGGAGGCTCCGCCGACGATTCCCGGCGGCCCGTACGGCGAGAACGAGAGCCTGGCTTCGCTGCGCAGCTATGCTCAGCTCGTCGGCGCGGTAGAGCAGGCGGTCGCCACCGGTCACGGCGTGGCGACGATGCATTTTGCGCCTTGGACGAGTAACACCGGCCGGCGTGTGCCTTACGCCGTCATCGGCACCGGTTCGACCGCGGCGATGATCATCGCGCAGCAGCACGGCGACGAGATGGAGACGAGCGATTCGGCGGTGGCCCTCATCCGCACGCTGGTCAATAACTCGGCAGGGTCGAAGTTCATCCGCGAGCGGCTCACGGTCGTGGTGGTGCCACGTGTGAATGTCGATGGTTTCGACGCCGAAGTCACCAACGCGACTGGCACCCAGACGCCGCCCTGGCGCGAAAACTACGACCCACGCTTCACCGTGAACCCGCTGCCGGCGTTCTACGCGCGCGGCCGCGGCTACGACATCAACCGCTACCACGCATTCCGCCCCGAATGTCCGCTCGATAACCCGAACTTTCCCAACATTACGAGCGGCGTGGTCAGCTGCGAGACGCAGGACGTGGATAGCCGCGGGAGCTACACCATTGCGGACCTCGGGCGCGGCAACCCGGTGCCGGAAGCGAAGAACATCCGCTGGCTGAACGATCAATTCAATCCGGCGGTCGCGCTCGACATGCACCACCAGGGCACGCGCGTCCACGACGGCAAGATGGTCACCGGCTCGACGCTATGGCCGACCGCGAGCGCCACGGCGACGCGGCTTCTCGCCGTGGACGCCAACGCCGTCAATCGTTTCAACCACGGCGTCGACATGGCAAAGCGGGTCGTCGTGATCATCGCGCAGACGCTCGCGCAGTATCCGTACGCGGACTTGAGCCGCTATCCGGGCGGCACCGAGCCGGGAATCTCGCGCAACGCCTACGGGCTCCTGGGCTCGGGCTCGGTCCTGCTCGAGCTGCGCGGCGGCATCGGCATCAAGTCCGGCGGCTATATCCAGAAGATCGGCTACCACGCTTCGCTTGCGATCGTCGAAGAGCTCGCGAAGAACGCGACGCTCTCGCACGTCGATCCGGCCCTTGCGGAGATCCTCGTCATCCCGGCGAACGGGGAGGAGGCGCACTCCGGCGGCGAGGCGATCGTCGACGGTTATGTCGAGGCGCCGCAGGACGGCGTCGACGACGGCCATCTCGGGAACTAGACCGCGCCGAGAAAGCCGACCTGGCGCCAGGCCTCGAACACCACGACGGCAACCGCGTTTGACAGGTTCAAGCTGCGGTTGCCGGCGAGCATCGGCAGCCTGAGCCGCATCGGCGCGGCAAATTCCTCGAGCAGCTCCGGCGGCAGGCCATTGGTCTCGGCGCCGAAGACGAGAGCGTCGCCGAAGCGGAACTCGATCTCGGCATAGCGGCGCGTGCCGCGCGTGGTCAGCGCGAACAGGCGCCGTCCCGCGAGCGCGGCCTTGCAGCCCGCCCAGTCCTTATGCACCTCGATGTGGCTCAGGTCGTGATAGTCGAGCCCGGCGCGCTTGAGCTGGCGGTCGTCCATGGTGAAGCCGAGCGGCTCGACGAGGTGCAAGCGCGAGCCGGTATTGGCCGCGAGCCGGATGACGTTCCCCGTGTTCGGCGGGATCTCGGGATGGACCAGCACGATGTTGAACATCAGTCGCGCCTCTAGTCCTCTCTGAAGGTGCGCGCCACGACCCAGTTCACGACGCGCGCCGCGCCGGCGGCCTTCAGCACGGAGGCGAGCTCGTCCAGCGTCGCGCCGGTGGTCATCACGTCGTCGACCACCGCGACCGTGCGGCCGAGGATGGCGCGAGTGCAGCGAAATGCACCGCGCACGTTGCGGCGCCGATCGGCGTACGGCAAGTCCATCTGTGCCGGCGTATCGCGGCTGCGCTCGCATAGCGAGAGATCGAGTTTTCCCGGCCGCAGATGCCGCGCGATCTCCACCGAGTGGTTGTAGCCGCGGCTGCGCAGCCGCTCGGCGGAGAGCGGAACGGGTACGACATGATCAATGTTCTCGCCCGTGACGCGTTGGGACAGCAATTCACCTAAAAAACCC
>DATEOX010000456.1:0-3042 GCA_035273585.1 Thermoanaerobaculia bacterium | reverse complement strand
GCTCTTCCTCTACGCCTTCCGCCGCCCCGCCGCCCTCGCCTACGCCGGCCTGCCGATGATGGCCGCCATCGTGGTCACCTTCGGCATCGCCTCGCTCCGCTACGGGACGCTCTCCGCCTCGAGCACCGGCTTCGCCGCCCTCCTGGCCGGCCTCGGCGTCGACTTCATCACCGTCCTCTACGAGCGCTACGTCGATGAGCGCAACCGAGGAGCGTCGCTGGTCGAGGCGGTGCGGACGTGCATGAAGCATTCGCTGCCCGGCGTGGCCGTCGCCGCCTGCACCACCGCGGCGACGTTCTACGGCTTCCTGGCCACCGACTTCCGCGGGATGAGCGAGCTGGGGTTCCTCACCGGCAGCGGCATTCTCGTCTTCCTCCTCTTCGTGGTCTTCCTCTTCCCCGCGTTGCTGGTGCTCGTCGAGCGGCGGCGCAAGTCGGCGCGCTTCCACATCCACGAGTTCGGCTCCACGCGCCTCGTGCGGGTGAGCCTGGAGCGGCCGCGCTTCGTGATCGGCGTTTGGGCGGCGATCGTCGTCGTGGCCGGCCTGACCGCGACGCGCATCCGCTTCAGCGACGACATCCAGAACCTCCGCTCGAAGGGGAACGAAGGGGCGCGCCTGCAGGCGCTCGTCACCTCGAAGTTCGGGCAATCGTTCGACTTCATGATGTACGCCGTGCGGGGCGCGACTCCCGCGGACGCGATCGCGCGGAGCGAACAGGCGCTGCCCGATCTGGAGCGGCTCGTGGCCAACGGCACGCTCGGCTCCGTGCAGTCGATCGCCGCCTTCCTGCCGTCCGAGGCGCAGCAGCGGATGACCATCGCCGGGCTGGCGTCGTTCGAGCCGCAGCGCGTGGAGCGGACCTTCCGCGCCGCCCTCGGCGAGAACGGCTTCCGCGCGAACGCCTACGACGGCGTCCTGCCGCTCTTCATCAGCGCCATGCAGGCCCGCGAGCCGCTGACCGTCGAGACGCTCCAGCAGCTCGGCCTCGGCGAGTCGCTGCAGCGCTTCGTCAAGAAGACGCCCGACGGCTTCGTCTCCATCGTCTATCTCTATCCAAGAGGCGACCGCTGGCCGCGCTCGCTGCCGCCCGAGCTGCAGGCCTTCCGGGTGCGGCATCCGGAAGGGGTGCTGACCGGCGTCAACCTCGTGGCCGAGACGCTGCGCCGGATCATCCGCGCGGACGCCGTGCGGGCCAGCCTGGTCGGCTTCGTCGTCGTCTTCGCCCTGCTCGTGATCGGCTTCCGCTCCTTCGCCCGCGCCGTCTTCGTCTTCGTGCCGTTCCTGGCCGGCTGCACCTGCATGCTCGGCGTCATGGCCGCGCTCGGCCTGGAGTTCAACTTCATGAACATCTTCATCGGCCTGATGCTCGTCGGCACGGCGACGGACTACGCTGTCTACATGCTCCAGCGCTACGACGAGTCGCCCGATGCCTTCCCGGCCATGGCCTCCGAGACCGCGCGCGCCGTGACCCTCGCCGCCGTCACGTCGATCGTCGGCTTCGGATCCTTCGCCATCTCGCACTACCCCGGCCTGCGCTCCATCGGATACGCGGCCACGTTCGGCGTCGGCGCGAGCTGCCTGGCGTCGATCACGCTGCTGCCGGCATTGCTGGCCACGGGACGGTTCCGGCGCGGCGCATCTACCAGCAACCAGCAACCAGTAACCAGCAACTGATGCACGCTCACGCCTTCCTCCAGGCCCTCACCGTCGTCCTCTGCGTCGCGGCGCTGACCGCCATCCTCTTCCAGCGCCTGCGCCAGCCGGTGGTGCTGGGCTACCTGCTGGCGGGGCTGGTCGTCGGGCCGCACGTGCCCATCCCGCTCGTGGCGGACATGGACATCGTGCAGACCCTCTCCGAGCTGGGCGTGATCCTGCTGATGTTTTCCCTCGGCCTGGAGTTCAGCTTCACGAAGCTGGCGCGCGTCGGCGCCTCGGCCGGCCTGACGGCGGTCATCGAGAGCAGCATCGTCCTCTGGCTCGGCTTCATCACCGGACGGCTCCTCGGCTGGACGACGCTGGAGAGCCTCTTCGCCGGCTCGGCCATCGCCATCTCCAGCACGACCATCATCGCCAAGACTTTCGACGAGCAGAAGGTCGGCGGCGCCCTGCGCGCGCTCGTGGTCGGCGTGCTGCTCGTCGAAGACCTGATCGCCATCCTCCTGATGGCCACCCTCACGCCGATCGCCGGCGGCGCCGGCCTCTCCGCGGGCGTCCTGGCCGCGACCGCCGGGCGGCTCTTCGTCTTCCTCTTCGCCCTGATCGGCATCGGCCTCTTCGTCGTGCCCCGCGCCACGCGGGCCGTGACGCGCCTCGGCAGCAACGAGACGACGCTCGTCGCCGCGGTCGGCTTCTGCTTCGCCACCGCCTGGCTGGCCAACCACTTCGGCTACTCCGTCGCCCTCGGGGCGTTCATCGCCGGCTCGCTGATCGGCGAGTCGGGGGAGGAGCGGCGCGTCGAGCACCTCGTCCATCCGCTGCGCGACATGTTCGCGGCCATCTTCTTCGTCTCGGTCGGCATGCTCCTCGATCCTCGCCTCGTGGCGGAGCACTGGCAGGCGGTGGCGATCTTCACCGTCATCGTGATCGTCGGCAAGATCATCGGCGTGACGCTCGGCGCGTTCCTGGCCGGCAACGGCGTCCGCACTTCGATCCGGGCCGGCATGGCCATGGCCCAGATCGGCGAGTTCTCCTTCATCATCGCCGCCCTCGGTCTGACGCTGAAGGCGACCCGGCCGTTCCTCTATCCGATCGCCGTCGCCGTCTCGGCCATCACCACGCTGACCACGCCGTTCCTCATCAGGCTCTCCGACCGCGCCGCGTCGGCCGTCGACCGCCGCCTGCCGCGCCACCTGCAGACGTACGCCGCGCTGTACGGGAGCTGGTGGGAGCGGACGCATCGCGGCGAGGACGCGCGGCCGACGCGGCGCCTGTTCCTCCTGCTGGCCGTCGACATGGCCCTGCTCTGCATCCTGATCATCGGGACTTCCGTCTATTTGATCGACCTCGGCACGCTGATCGAGCGGCGGGTGGGGACGAGCGTG
>DATEOX010000455.1:0-2436 GCA_035273585.1 Thermoanaerobaculia bacterium | reverse complement strand
CTCAATCCTCAATCCTCAATCCTCAATCCAAGATTGACCATGAGCGACCTAATCCACGAGATAAGACCCGTCACCCAGCGCGAGATCCCGGAGCGGTTCATTCCGGTCCCGACGCTGGAGCCGGGGCATTCGTTCGCCTCGGTCACGGACCAGATCAGCTCCATCGTCCTCCGGCGGCGGATGCCGACCGGCTGGTACATCATGTTCGGCGTCTCCCTCATCCTGGTGATGGTGTTGACGGCCGCGATCGGCAAGCTGCTGCTGGTCGGCGTCGGCATCTGGGGCATCAACCACCCGGTCGGGTGGGGCATGGACATCCTCAACTTCGTCTGGTGGATCGGCATCGGCCACGCCGGGACGCTCATCTCCGCCATCCTCCTTCTCGTCCGCCAGGAGTGGCGCACGTCGATCAACCGCTTCGCCGAGGCCATGACGTTGTTCGCCGTGTCGTCGGCGGGGTTGTATCCGGCGCTGCACACCGGGCGTCCCTGGTACGACTACTGGCTCTTCCCCTATCCGAACACCATGGCCTTGTGGCCGCAGTTCCGGAGCCCGCTGATGTGGGACGTCTTCGCGGTCTCCACCTACGCCACCGTCTCCGCGCTCTTCTGGTACGTCGGGCTGATCCCCGACCTGGCCACGCTCCGTGACCGGGCCAAGGGGCTCGTCGGCCGGAAGATCTACGGCATGCTGGCCCTTGGCTGGCGCGGCTCGGCCAAGCACTGGCACCGCTACGAGCACGCCTACCTGTTGCTGGCCGGCCTCTCCACGCCGCTCGTCCTCTCCGTGCACACCATCGTCAGCTTCGACTTCGCCGTGGCCCAGATCCCCGGCTGGCACACCACCTTCTTCCCGCCCTACTTTGTCGCGGGCGCCGTCTTCGCCGGATTCGCCATGGTGTTGACGCTGGCCATCCCGTTCCGGAAGTGGTTCAAGCTCGAGGACTTCATCACCATCAAGCACCTGGAGAACATGGGCAAGGTGATGCTGGCCACGGGGCTGATCGTCTTCTACTCCTACATCATGGAGCTCTTCTACGGCTGGTACAGCGGGAACGTGTTCGAGAAATACCTGGTGCACAACCGCGTCTTCGGACCGTACACCGGGATGTACATGGCGCTGATCGTCTGCAACGGCCTGGCGCCGCAGCTCATGTGGATGAAGCGCTGCCGGACCAGCCCCTTCTGGCTGTTCATCACCGCCATGTTCGTCAACGTCGGGATGTGGTTGGAGCGCTTCGTCATCATCCCGGGCTCGCTGCACCGCGACTTCCTGCCGTCCTCGTGGGGCATGTACCACGGCACGCGCTGGGACTGGGCGATGTTCATCGGCTCGATCGGCCTGTTCCTCTTCCTCCTGTCGCTGTTCCTGAAGTTCCTGCCGATGATCTCGATCTTCGAGATGCGCACCATGCTGCCCGAGGCGCAGGCGCATCCGGCGGAGGAGCACTAGGCCATGCCCGGAATCGGTACACCGATCGAAGGTCTGTACGGCGTGATCGCCGAGTTCCGCGACGCGCAGTCGCTGCTCGACGCGGCGAACGCCACGCACGAAGCCGGCTACACCGCGCTCGACGCCTACTCGCCGTTCCCCATCCACGGCCTGGCCGAGGCCGTCGGCTTCCACAAGTCGCGGCTCTCCGCGGTCGTGCTGGCCATGGGGCTGATCGGCGGCATCGGCGGCTTCTTCATGTGCTGGTACGCGAACGTGATCGCCTATCCGATCAACATCGGCGGGAAGCCGTACAACTCGTGGCCGGCCTGGATCCCCATCACCTTTGAGTGCACGATCCTCCTCGCCGCGTTCGGTGCGGTGTTCGGGATGCTGGCCCTGAACGGCCTCCCGATGCCCTACCACCCCGTGTTCAACGTCAAGCGCTTCGAGCAGGCCTCGCGCGACCGCTTCTTCCTGGTCGTGCAGGCCCGCGATCCGAAGTTCGATCTCGACCGCGTGAAGCAGTTCCTGGAGCAGCTCGGTCCACGGGAGGTCAGCGATGTCCCGTGGTAGCCGGGCGGCGGTCGCCGTCGTGCTGCTGCTGATGGCGGGCGGCTGCCGGCAGAAGATGTCGAACCAGCCGCGCTACGACCCGCTCGAGGCGAGCGACTTCTTCGCCGACGGGATGGCCGCCCGGCCGCGCGTCGCCGGCACGGTGGCCCGCGGCGAGCTCTCCACGAACGAGCTCTTCGACACCGGCATGATCGCCGGCAAAGAGGGGGACGGCTTCCCGCTTCCCGTGGACAAGGCGCTGCTCGACCGAGGGGAAGAGCGGTTCGACATCTACTGCTCCGAGTGCCATGGCCGGGTCGGCGACGGCAACGGCATGATTCCCTCCCGCGGCTTCCGACGCCCGCCGTCGTTCCACTCCGAGACACTGCGCAACGCGAAAACAGGACACTACTTCGACGTGATCACGAACGGATTCGGCGCCATGCCGCC
>DATEOX010000454.1:0-7023 GCA_035273585.1 Thermoanaerobaculia bacterium | reverse complement strand
GTCGACCGTCCCCGCCGCGGTGACGGCGCTCGACGCCCGGGCCGACGAGCTGTTGGAGAAGCGGCGCTGGATGATGCATGCGCGCTGAAACGAGAGCCGCCCTCCTCCTCATCGCGCCGGCCATGGTGCTGATCGGCCTCTTCTTCTTCGCCCCGGTCATCGCCGGCTTCCTCCTCAGCCTGACCGACTTCGACCTCTACACCATCGGCGACCCGCACAACCTGCGCATGGTCGGCCTGCGCAACTACCGCGACCTCGCCACGAGCAACATCTTCTGGACCGCGTTCGGCAACACCCTCTACTTCGCCCTCGTCGGCGGGCCGCTGACCGTGATCGTCTCCCTCGCCGCGGCGCTCCTGGTCAACGCGAAGCTCACCCGCTGGAAGCCGTTCTTCCGCACCGTCTACTTTGTGCCCGTCGTCACTTCCCTGGTCGCCGTCTCGATCGTCTTCAAGTACCTCTACCACCCCCGCTTCGGGATGCTCAACCGGGCCCTGGCCGCGATCGGCATCGAGGGGCCGGACTGGCTGGGCGATCCGCGCTGGGCCATGTTCTCCATCATCCTCCTCGCCGTCTGGCGGGGCTTCGGCTACACCATGATCATCTTCATCGCCGGGCTGCAGAACATCCCGGAGGAGCTGTACGAGGCGGCGCGCATCGACGGCGCGGGGCCGCTGCGCCAGTTCCGGCACATCACCCTGCCGATGCTCGGGCCGACCTTCCTCTTCGTCGGCATCGTCGTGGCCATCGGGCAACTGCAGATCTTCGGCGAGCCGTACGTCATGACCCGCGGCGGGCCGTTGAATCGCACGCTGACGGCGGTGATGCTGATGTACGAGCAGGGCTTCCGCTGGTGGCGGATGGGCTACGCCGCGTCGGTGGCCTTCGTCCTCTTCCTGATCATCGGCGCCGCGACGCTGCTGCAGTTGCGCCTGCAGCGGGAGCGCACATGAACCGCACGCTGCTCCACGCCGCGCTCGCCGCCGGCGCGGTGATCACGCTCTTCCCCCTCTTCTGGATGGCCTCCGCCTCGCTGATGTCCTCCGGCGAGGCGACGACCTTCCCGCCCCATCTCGTCCCCCACGCCGCCACCCTCGACCAATATCGCCAGCTCTTCGTTCGCCTGAGCCTCGGGCGCGCGTTCCTGAGCAGCATCACCATCGCGGCCATCGTCACCGTCGGCTCGGTGCTCTTCAGCTCCATGGCAGGCTACGCCTTCGCCAAGCTCCGCTTCCCCGGACGGCAGCGGCTGTTCGGTCTCCTCCTCGTGGCGCTGGTCATCCCGCCCCAGGTCGGGATGCTGCCGCTCTTCCTCTTCATGAAGCAGCTCGGCCTGGTCAACACTTACTGGGGCGTGATCATCCCCTCGCTGGCCACCGTGTTCGGCATCTTCCTCATCCGCCAGTTCATGCTCTCCGTGCCGCAGGAGTTGCTGGAGGCGGCGCGCCTCGACGGCGCGGGCGAGCTGCGCATCTATTGGTCGGTCGTCCTGCCGCTGGCCCGACCGATCCTGGCCACGCTCGCCACCTTCATGTTCATGTCCGCCTGGAACGACTTCATGTGGCCGCTGATCATCCTCTCCGGCCAGGAGCACCACACCCTGCCGGTGGCCATCGCCAACCTGGCCGGCGAGCACGTGCTGGACGTCGAGCTGATGATGGCCAGCTCGGTGGTGACCGTCCTTCCCGTACTCCTGCTCTTCATCGTCCTCCAGCGCTACTACATCGCCGGCATCATGGCCGGCAGCGTGAAAGGCTGATGCTCGCCCCGCTCCTCCTCGCCGCGGCGCTCACCTGGACGCCGCATCCCTCCGACGGCGTGGAGATGCACCTCTCCCGTTCCGCGGATGTGAACCGCCTGGACTTCGACTTTCACGGCCACGGCGGCTACGCCATCGCCCGGGCGCGGATCGATGCCGACCTGCCGCCGAACTACCAGATCGTGTTTCGCATCCGCGGCGAGGCGCCGCCGGAGAATCTGGAGCTCAAGCTGCTGGACGAGAGCGGCGACAACGTCTGGTGGCTCAACCGGCGCGACTTCGTCTTTCCCCGCTCGCTCACACGGCTCTCTACCAAGAAGCGCCAGATCGCTTTTGCCTGGGGTCCGCGCGGCGGCGGCGAGCTGGCGCGCGTTACGTCTCTCGAGCTCGTCGTCACTGCAGGCAGCGGCGGTCGCGGTTCCGTCTTCTTCTCCGATCCGGTCATCGAAGCGTTGCCCCCCACCCCCACCGCCCCCATCCGCACCGACCTCTCCACCATCGACCTCGGCGAGAAGCGCGAGCTGGGCGGCCTGATCGTGACCGGAAATGTGTCGCGAGTGCTCCTCGACGGAGTGGCCCTCTCCCCGCGCGGCGGGGAGAGGGTGCCGAAGGCGGGTGAGGGGCGCGCCACGGAAGGCGGCCGCACCTTCATCTGGCTCCCCGACGCGGAGGCGCGCGTCGTCTCCGTTCCCGAGGCGCGGTCCATCGAAGTGGAGCCACCGTCCTGGGCACCGACCATCAACGACTTCTGGTCCATCGTGGCGAAGAACGCGCCGCGCGGCAAGTATCCGCGCTACCTCCTCGGCGAGCAGTCGTACTGGACGACCATCGGCGCGGACGGCGCCGAGCCGGAGGCGCTCATCAGCGAGGACGGCGCGGTCGAGCCGTTCAAGGGCGGCTGCTCCATCGAGCCGTTCCTCATCGCCGGCGGCCGGCGCCTCACCTGGGCCGACGTGACCATCACCCACTCGCTGCTGGAAGGCGACCTCCCCATCCCCACCGTCACCTGGACGCGCGGGGACGTCGGGCTCGACATCACGGCCGCGGTCAGCTCGTCGTCCATGCTGCAGTTGCGCTACCGCGTCCGCGGCGACGCGAGGCTGCAGCTCGAGGTGCGGCCGTTCCAGGTGAATCCGTCGACGCAGTTCCTCAATCTGCAGGGGGGATATACGCCCGATTGCCCCGATGTCATTCTGAGCCACGTAGACGGCGAAGAATCCGTACCTTCAGGCGCGGCGCGAGATCGGTACGGATCCTTCGCCGTCTCCGCGGCTCAGGATGACACCGCGATCAAAATCCCCCTCCTTCCCGGTGCGCGGACGGAGCCCCTCGAGCAGATCGCCGACGCCTGGCGCGAGAAGCTCCGCCGCGTGGCCATCGATGTCCCCGCCGATCCGCGCATCGCCGAAACGATCCGGACGAACATCGCCTACATGCTCATCCACCGCGACGGCGCGGCGTTCAAGCCGGGCTCGCGCTCCTACGACCGGGCCTGGATCCGCGACGGCGCCCTGATGGCCTCCACGCTCCTCCGCCTCGGGCATCAATCGGAGGCGAAGGAGTTCGCGGAGTGGTACGCGGGCTTCCAGTACCCCGACGGCAAGGTGCCGTGCTGCGTCGACCAGCGGGGCGCCGATCCGGTGCCGGAGAACGACAGCCACGGCGAATTCATCTATCTGGTGGCCGAGATCTGGCGCTACACCGGCGACCGCGCGCTCGTGCAGCGGCTCTGGCCGAACGTCCGCGCCGCCGCGCGCTACATCAACAGGCTCCGCTCCGAGAATCACGGCCAGTTCCAAGGCCTCGTCACCGAGTCGATCAGCCATGAAGGCTACTCCGCGAAGCCGATGCACTCGTACTGGGATGACTTTTTCGCGTTGAAGGGCCTCGAGGATGCGGAGCTGCTGGCCCACGTCGTCGGCGTCGATGAGACCTTCGATGCCACCGGCATGCGCCGCGATCTCGCCGCCTCCATCCGGCGTACGATCGACGCACATCACATCGATTACGTTCCCGGCTCCGCGGAGCTGGGCGACTTTGATGCGACGTCGACGGCCATCGGTATCTCGCCTTTGAACCTCACCTCGCTGCTGCCGCCACGCGAGCTGCAGCGGACGTTCGACCGCTTCCTCGAGTCGCTGCGCAAGCCGCGCTGCGACTACACGCCGTACGAGCTGCGCAACATCGGCGCGCTGATCCGCCTCGGGCGCGACGACGCCATCTCCATCCTCGATGGCTACCTCCGCGATCGCCGCCCGCAGGCGTGGAACGGCTGGGCGGAGGCGATCCGCACCGAGCCACGCAAGCCGGGCTTCGTCGGCGACATGCCGCACGCCTGGGTCGCATCCGACTACATCCGCTCCATCCTCGACGCCTTCGCCTACGACGCGGAGGACGGCTCGATCGTGGTGGGGGCGGGCGTGCCGCGCGCATGGCTGACCAAGCCGCTGCACGTCGGGCCGCTGGGGATGGTCGGTGGGACGGTGGACGTGCGGATGCGGATGGAGGGCGGGCGGGTGGTGGCTGAAGTGCGCAATACGACGGGGCGCCCGATCACGGTGCCCCCCGGTGTCATCCTGAGGCGCGTAGACGCCGAAGGATCTCCCGACAAGCGCGCGGAGATCCTTCGCCGTCTTCGCGGCTCAGGATGACATCTCCGTAGCGGCATCGAACACGTGCGCTTTCTGCGCGTCGATGGCCAGGCCGATCGTCTCCCCCGCCCGCGGCGTCTCGTGCGGGTCGAAGATGGCCACGAGGCGCTCGCCGGCCACCGTCGCGTAGACGATCGACTCGTGGCCGATCGGCTCCACCACGTCGACCGTCGCGTCGAACATCGCGCCGCGGCTGATGTGCTCTGGGCGCACGCCGACGATCACCTTCCCATCCGGCCAGCGCGCGGGGATCGAGAACGCGGCGGTGCGCAGGACACCGTCGGCGATCGTGGCTGGCATCAAATTCATCGGGGGCGTCCCGATGAACTGCGCCACGAAGACGTTCGCCGGCTGCTCGTACACCTCCTGCGGCGTGCCGACCTGCTGGATCTTTCCGTCGCGCAGCACCGTGATGCGATGGCCCATGGTCATGGCCTCGACCTGATCGTGCGTCACATAAACGCTCGTCGTCCCGAGGGTCTGCTGGAGGCGCGTGATCTCGGCGCGCGTCTGCACGCGCAGCTTCGCGTCGAGGTTCGAGAGCGGCTCGTCGAAGAGGAAGACGGCCGGGTCGCGCACGATGGCCCGCCCGACCGCCACCCGCTGCCGCTGGCCGCCGGAGAGCTCGCGCGGCTTGCGCTCCAGGAGGTGCTTGATGCCGAGGATGTCGGCCGCGTTGTCCACGCGCTTGGCGATGTCGGCGCGCGGCGTGCCGCGCATCTTCAGGCCGAAGCCGAGGTTGTCGCGGACGGTCATGTGCGGATAGAGCGCGTAGCTCTGGAAGACCATGGCGATGTCGCGCTCTTTCGGCGCCAGGCCGTTCACCACGCGCCCGCCGATGGCGATCTTTCCGGCGCTGATCTCCTCCAGGCCGGCGATCATCCGCAGCGCGGTCGACTTGCCGCAGCCGGACGGGCCGACGAGCACCATCAGCTCGTGATCGCGGATGTGCAGGTTCAGGTCGTCGATCACGGAGACGTCGCCGTAGCGCTTCGCGACGTGGTCGAAGGTGACGTCCGCCATGCCCTTAGGGTAACCCGCGCGCCGCCCGCAGCATCTCCTCCGGCCTGGCCCTCACCCGGAAGTCCTCGGTGAGGTTCACCCAGCGCACCGTGCCGCTCTTGTCCACGAGGAGCTCCGCCGGTCGGGCGATGTCCGCCCCGTTCTCGCCGGCCTTCTCGTGCAGGAGCCCGTATTGGCGGATCGTCTTCGCGCCGGGATCGGAGAGGAGGGGATAGGTGTAATGCGCCTTGCGGGCGAGGTCGGCCGACTGCCGCGGCGAGTCGACGCTGATCGCCACCGGCTGCACGCCGGCGGCCTGGAATTCGGAGAGACGTTCCTGCACACCCCGTAACTCGGAGTTGCAGAACGGTCACCAGTAGCCGCGATAGAAGATGAGGAGCACGCCCTTCGGCGAGGCCGCGGTCAGTTGCTCGAGCGAGACCACCTTCCCGCTGGTGTCGGCCAGCGCGAACGCCGGCGCCTGCTGCCCCACCTTCGGCGCGCCCGCCGCGGACGGCAACTGCTTCGAGACGACGAAGATCAGCATGCAGAACATCGCCGCGAGGCCGACGCCGACTATGGTCGCGATCACCCCCGCCACCCGCCGCCCGGTCGACTTCGGTGCGCTGAACGACCGCCGCAATCCGATCACCAGCAGCACGACGGCGACGGCGAACAGCGCGAGGTTCAGCCACGGCATGTCCCGCGTGACCGGGAACTGGTAGAGGAAGCCGACATAGCTGCCAAAGGCGACGACGCTGAGGAGGAGTCCGACCCAAAGAGGCCAGGAGGATTTGTGCTCGCTCATCGGCGCATCGTACGGCCTGGGCGGGGCGGGCGGCAAATTCTCACGCTCGCCGCAACAGATGAATGCTGACGGCCGCGATCATGAGCCCGAGCAGCATCTCGTTCATTGTTCATCGTTCATCATTCCACCCTGCGTAGAGCCGTTAGATAATCAACGGTGCGATGCCCCTGACCCGCTTCCACCCCGTTGTCCAACGCTGGTTCTCCGAGACCCTCGGCACGCCGACAGCGGCGCAAATCAAAGGCTGGGCCGCCATCCGCGAGCGCAGACACACGCTCATCGCGGCGCCCACCGGCTCCGGCAAGACGCTGGCGGCGTTCCTCACCGCGCTCGACGATCTGCTGCAGGAGGGGCTGCAACAGCCGCTGCCGGATGAAGTACGCGTGGTCTACGTCTCGCCGCTGAAGGCGCTGAGCGCGGACATCCACAAGAACCTGGCCGAGCCGCGGCTCGGCATCCGCAAACTGGCGGAAGAGGCGGGGCTCGACGCGCCGCGCATCACGGCCGCGGTGCGTACCGGCGACACGACCACTGCCGAGCGCGCGGCGATGCTGCGGACGCCGCCGCACATCCTCGTCACCACGCCGGAATCGCTCTACCTCCTCCTCACCGCGGAGCGGAGCCGGAAGATGCTGCGTACTGTAAGAACGGTCATCGTGGACGAGATCCACGCGGTGATCGGCACAAGGCGCGGCGCCCATCTCGCCCTGACGTTGGAGCGTCTACAAGAGGTAGCGGAGCAGCCGCTGCTCCGGCTCGGGCTCTCCGCCACGCAGAAGCCGATCGAGCAGGTTGCCGACTAC
>DATEOX010000453.1:0-4061 GCA_035273585.1 Thermoanaerobaculia bacterium | reverse complement strand
GTCCTTGCCGACGTCCTTGCCGAGGGTCTCGGGGTTGGACGTCACGTCGAGGACGTCGTCGGTGATCTGGAAGGCGAGGCCGAGGTTCTTGGCGAAGACTTCGATGCGCTGGAGGGGGGCGGTGTGGATGTTCGCCAGCATGCCGCCGACGGCGGCCGCGGCGACGAAGAGCGCGCCGGTCTTGCGGGAGTGGATGAACTCCAGCGTGTCGAAGTCGAGCGTCGAGCCCTCCGAGTGCAGGTCCACCGCCTCGCCCGCGATCGTGCCGTCCCAACCCACCGCATCCACCACGCGCTCGATCACCGCAGCCGCAGGCCAGCGGCGCGGCGCAAGGGCGGCGTGGTTCCGAGCGACGAGGCCATACGCATGGTTGAGCAGAGCGACGGCCGAGAGGATGGCCAGATCCTCACCGAACTCCCGGTGCAGGGTCGCCGCGCCGCGGCGCAGCAGCGCGTCGTCCATCGACGGCAGATCATCGAGGATCAAAGACGAGGTATGGATCATCTCCATGGCCGCTGCGGCGGGGAGCAGCTTCTCCGCGCGGCAGCCGACCGACTCCCCCACCGCGATGGTCAGAATGCCCCGGACGCGCTTGCCGGCCGACGCCAGCGATCTCTGCAGTGGGGCGTCAATCGGGCGGGGGGCGGCGTGGCGGGTAGCGAGGTCGGCCAGGAAGCCATCGATCAGCGCGCGCCGCGAGGTGAAGTAGTCGTTCATGCGGCGCCTGCATGGTAGCATCCAGCGGGCAACTCTATGGCACGTCAATACTTCGGGCGGACCCAACAGATGTGGGTCCTGATCGTGGCCTGCTTCATCCTCTTCGGCGTTCTCCTCCTCCTCGTCCCCGGCATGACCAGGCCGCTGTTCTGGCGCGTCCTGCTCGTGGCGGCCATCACCGGCGGCGCCACCATCGTCGCATTCCAGATCTGGCTGGCTCGCGTGCTGGTGCGCCGCGAGTCGTCGATCCAGCTCCTCAACCGCATCACCGCCGGCGACCTGGCTCTCAACGCGCGGGACATCGAGACCGCCGCCCGCTCCGCGCGGATGACCGCCGCCCTGCGGGCGCTCGTCTCGAACCTGGAGCGCACCATCCGCCGCTTCGGGCAGCTCGCCACCGACGTGGCCCGCGTCAGCGACCAGATCAGCGGCCGCTCGCGCATCCTGGCCAAGAGCAGCGCGGCGCAGCTCGAGTCGACCGAGTCGACCTCCACCTCCGTGGGCCAGATCGACACCTCCATCAACTCCGTCCGCCGGAGCATGGAAGACCTCTCCGCCAACGCCGAGGAGACCTCGACCTCCATCCTCCAGATGTCCGCCTCGATCGAGGAGGTGAGCCGGATCGCCGACACGCTCTCCGAGTTCGTGGAGCAGACCGGGTCGGCCATCGAGGAGATGATCGCCTCGATCAACGAGGTGGCGACGAACACGGAGAGCTTCTCCTCCTTCGCCACCCAGACCGCCAGCTCGATGGTGGAGATGAATGCCACGACCGACGAGATCGGCAAGTCGGCCAAGCAATCGTCCGAGCTCGCCCGCTACGTGAAAGACGCGGCGACCGAGGGGCGCACAGCGGTGGCCAGCACCGTGGACGGCATGCGCAAGATCCAGCAGGCGGTGGAGGAGGCGAAGGATGCGCTGACGGATCTCGCCGAGCGCTCGCAGGAGATCGGCGAAATCGTGCGCGTGATCGACGAGATCGCCGGGCAGACGAACCTCCTCGCGCTGAACGCGGCGATCATCGCCGCGCAGGCGGGCGAGCGCGGGAAGGGGTTCGCCGTCGTGGCGGATGAGATCCGCGATCTCTCCGAGCGCACCTCCGTCTCGACGGATGAGATCCGCACGCTGATCCAGAACGTGCAGCGGGGAGTGGCGCGGGCCGGCGAGCAGATGAACATCAGCGCCGACCGGGTGACGGACGGCGTCGGCCTCACCGCGCGCGCCTCGCAGGTGCTGGACAAGATCCTCGACCTGACCGACCGCTCCACCAGTTCCATCTCCGAGATCGCCCGCGCCACCGAGGAGCAGTCGCGGGGAAGCGCGGCGGCGACGAAGGCCATCGAGGAAGTGACCAAGATGGTCCAGCAGACGGCGACCGCGACGCAGCAGCAGTCGCAGACCTCGCGCAAGATCGGCGAGCAGGCGGCGATGGTGCGCGACTACACGAAGCACCTCAAGCGGGCCATGAACGAGCAGGAGAGCGGCAGCCGGGCCATCAGCCGGGCGATGGAAAACATCATGGGCCTCGTGCAGAACGTGCTCGAGTCGACTTCCGTCCTGGCCGCGGAGAGCTCCGCCATCGTGAAATCGATGGAGGTGATCAAGACCGGCTCGCGGGAGTCGAGCTTCGGCGTGACGGACCTCAACCAGATGGCCAACACGCTGAGCCACGAGTCGACCCTCCTTGGGCAGGAGCTGGGCCGTTTCCAGCTCCCCCAGCCGAACGTCGGAGGCGCGATCACCACCGCCACGGTGCTCTGGCAGAACCTCACCTTCGATCCGGCCTACACCTCCGCCAACGCCCTCGGCTTCATGTCCAAGGCCGTGCATGCGAAGCTCATCGCATACGGCGAAGGCGCTGAGCTGATGCCCGACCTGGCCGAGCGGTGGGAAGTGCTCGACCAGGGCCACACCTACCGCTTCCATCTGCGCAAAGGCGTCCGCTTCCACAACGGGCGCCTGCTCGAGGCGCAGGACGTGTACGAGACGTTCGTCCGCCTGCTGCTGCCGGAGGTGAAATCGACCGGCGCTTGGATCCTGCGCAGCGTGCGGGGGGCGAAGGACGTGCTGGCGGGCAAAACGCGCGCGCTGGAAGGGGTCGTCGTGCGCGACCAGCACACGGTGGAGATCCGGCTGGAGGAGCCGATCGCCTTCTTCCTCTCGCTGCTGACCATGCACGAGGCGGCCATCATCCCCATCGAGGAGACGCGCGACGCCGGCCGCTACCGGCTGCGCGGCGTCGGCGCCGGACCATTCCGCGTCGAAGAGGCCATCGAGGGCGAGCGCGTGCGGCTCTCGCGCAACCGCGACTATTTCCTCCCCGGCGAGCCGCTGCTCGACGAGGTCACGTTCCGCCTCGACCTGCGCAGCTTCCGCGACGTGTCCGAGGCGTTCACGCGCGGGGAGATCGACATCGCCCACGGGATCCCGCTCAAGATGGTCGAGGCGCTGCAGGATGATGCGCGCATCGCCCCTTACCTGCAGCAGACCATCCAGCTCCACACCTCGTACGTCGGGTACGACTCGTCGCATGCGCCGTTCGACCGCGTCGAGGTGCGGCAGGCGGTGAACCACGCCATCAACCGGCAGCGGATCAACGAGCGGGTCTACGCCGGCCTGGGGATGATCGCCGAGTCGCTCCTTCCTCCCGGCCTCCTCGGCTACGACGCGACGATCCGCGGCCTGGCGTACGACCCGGAGCGCGCGCGGCAGTTGCTGCGCCAGGCCGGGCATCCGTCCGGCTTCGACATCGAGTATCGGACGTGGGACACGGACGAGTTCAACAACTCCGGGCTCGTGCCGCTGATGATCGAGGACCTGGAGGAGATCGGCATCCGGGTGCGGGTGACGCAGCATTCGGCGCCGGAGGCGAGCGCGCCGCGCCTGCAGCCGGGGCACGGCCTGCTCTACTGCGCGAACTGGTACGCCGACTTCCCCGATCCGGACAACTTCTTCTACGTCCTCTTCCACTCCGACTCGACGTCCGTGCGCGGGCTGCACTTCCACCGGCCGGAGCTCGACGCGCAGATCCTCGAGGCGCGGCGGGTGAACGACTCCGAGCGGCGCGCGGAAATCTACCGCCGCCTCGACCAGATGGTCGTGCGCGAGGCGCCCATCGCGCCGCTCTTCCACGAGCGGCTGTTCCTCGTGCACAAGCCGGGCGTGCGCGGCGTGCGGACGTCGCTCGTGCCGCCGCCCGTCCGCTACAACGCCGTCTGGCTGGAGAACGGCGATTAGCGGCCGCCTGAAGGTCCATCTCGCCCTCCTCACGGCAGCCGTCTTCTTCTCCCTGAACTACATCGTCTCCAAGCAGACGATGGGCCTCATCACGCCGATCACGTTCG
>DATEOX010000452.1:0-12958 GCA_035273585.1 Thermoanaerobaculia bacterium | reverse complement strand
GGTGCGGCACGCGGCGCCGATCGCCGCCCCTCCCGCCGCCGCCCTCCCGGACGATGTCCGCGATCTCTCCGACGGCAATCCCGACCTTGCCCTCCTCCCCTCCCTCGGTCCAGCGATGAAAATGGCGGGACTCGAACAGCGGCTGTACGGCGAGACGCTCAACGATCCGGTGCTGCTCGAGGTCACGCGCAGGCAGTTCGCCGCGGACGGCATCCCGGCGGAGCACGTCGCGGTGGCCAGCGGCGCGCTGGACGGCATCGAGCGCGTCCTGCGCGAGCACCTCCGGCCCGGCGACCGGGTCATTGTGGAAGACCCCTGCTTCACCGGCGTGCTCGACCTGCTCAACGCCCAGTCGCTCGTCGCCGTGCCTGTGCCGGTCGACGGCGAGGGGCTGATCCCCGCCGAGCTGCGCAAGGCGCTCCGCTCGGCCGAGGCGATCGTGGTCACGCCGCGGGCACAGAACCCGACCGGCGCCGCCATCACGCAGCCGCGCGCCCGCGAGTTGCGGCGCGTGCTCGCCACCCGCCCCCAACTGCTGCTCATCGAGGACGACCACGCCGGCCCGGTCGCCGGCGTCCCCTACATCACGCTGGTCCCCTCCCCCGGCCTCCGGCCACCCTCTCCCCGCGGCGCGGGGAGAAGGGCTGGGGGCGAGGGGCGCTGGGCGGTCGTCCGCTCCGTGTCGAAGTCGCTGGGGCCCGACCTGCGCGTCGCGCTCGTGGCCGGCGACGGGCAGACCATCGCCCGCCTCGAGGGGCGGCAGCAGCTCGGCATCCGCTGGGTCAGCCACCTGCTGCAGCGGCTCGTCGCGGCGCTCTTCATCGACGAGAACGTGCAGCGCCAGCTCGAGCGGGCGGCGGACGTGTACGCGAATCGAAGAGTGGCGCTGCTGAGACATCTGATGATCCGCGGCATCGAGGCGCACGGCGTCTCCGGCCTGAACGTCTGGGTGCCGGTGAGCGAGGAGACGGCCGTCGTGCAGACGCTGCTCGCCAACGGGTGGGCGGTGAAGGGGGGCGAGCGGTACCGGATCCGGAGCGGGCCGGCCATCCGCATCACCATCTCCACGCTGACGGACAGAGAAGCGGAGGAGCTGGCGGACGACCTGGAGCGGGCGCTGCGGCCTCGGGGAAGGGCCAGGACGGCCTGAATGTCGGGCTCGTCGCTGATCCTCTTCGCCGCGATGGAGCTCGTGCTCTGCCTCACGCCCGGTCCGGCGGTGCTGCTGGTGATGTCGCAGGCGATGCGCCGCGGCTTCCGCGCGTCGTTCCGCGGCGCGCTCGGCATCCTCACCGGCAACGCCATCTACTTCGCCCTCTCCGCCGTCGGCCTCGGCGCGCTCCTCATCGCCTCGACGAGAGTCTTCGAAGCGCTGCGCTGGGCGGGGGCCGCCTACCTGGTGGTGATGGGCTTGCGCATGATCGCAACCAAGACCAAGGAGGCGGAAGCGCCGCAAAACATCGAGCAGCGGAGCTTCGTACAGGGCGTGGTCACGCAGCTCGCGAATCCGAAGGCCATCGTCTTCTTCACCGCGCTGCTGCCGCAATTCGTCGATCCGCGCGCCGGGCGGCTGGCCCTCCAGTTCTTCATCCTCGGCGTGATCTCGGTCGTGATCGAGCTGCCGGTGCTGGCGGCGTACGGCTTTCTGGCCGACCGCGGACGCGCGCTCTACGGCCGTCACGGCAAGTGGGTGGAGCGCGTGGCCGGAGGGTTCCTCGTCGCCGCCGGCGTGAAGCTGGCGGCGACGAGGAGCTGAAGCTGACTCGGATTTACTGGACGTTGAGCGCGGTGTCGTCCACGAGGAATGACGTCTGGAGTGAGGAGTCCTCACTGGCGTTGAAGCGGACGCGGATCGTCTGCCCCTTGTACGCGGTGAGGTCGAACGTCTTCTGCGAGTACGACGCGGAGGCGTTCAGGTTCGAGTAGGTGGCGAGCGTCGCCAGCACCGTGCCGGACGAGTTGAGCACCTGGACGCTCATCGTGTCGTAGGCGATCGAGGTGGTCGTCTCGCCGGTGGTGATGCGGAGCCAGAACGTGAGCGTGGCCGACGTCGCCGTCGCCGGGATCGTCACCTGCTGGTAGGCGTTGTCGGCGTGCGTCGTGCCATAGCCGCAGAGCCACGCCTTCCACGCGCCGGTGCGGGCCGCGGGCGAGGCGGTGCTGTCGATCACGCCGGCGGTGGTCGTCCAGCTCACGTTGCCCGACTCGAAGCCCGGGTTGAGCAGGAGCTGCTGCGCGACGGTGCAGCCGGTGACGCTGAACGAGCCGGCGCTGGTGGCCGTGCCGCCCGCGGTGGTAACGGAGACCGTGCCGTTGGCCGAGCAGTTCGGCACCACGGCGGTGATCTGCGTGGAGGTGCTGACGGAGAACGAGGCCGCCTGGCCGCCGATCTTGACCGAGGTCGCACCGGTGAAGTTCGTGCCGGTGATGGTCGTCGTCGCGCCGACAGCGCCGCTGACCGGCGAGAAGCCGCTGATCGTCGGGGCCGGCGTCCCGCCGCCGCCGATGAAGCCCATGTAGAGGAGGCGATTCGGCGAGCCGGTGCCGGGGCTGACCACCTTGTTCAGCGTCGAGTTGTTGATCAGCGCCGAGGCGACGGCCGACGGTGTCGCGCTCGGAACGGTGGAGAGATAGAGCGCGGCCACGCCGACCACGTGCGGGGTGGCCATCGAGGTGCCGCTGATGGTGTTCGTGGCCGTGTTGCTCGAGTACCAGGACGAGGTGATGTTCACGCCCGGGGCGAAGATGTCGACGCAGGTGCCGTAGTTGGCCCAGGAGGCCTTCGTGTCGGTGGTGCTCGTGGCGCTGACGGTGATGGCGTTGGCCACGCGCGACGGCGAGCCGTTGCAGGCGTTGAGCGGGTTGCCCGCCGCGTCGCCGTTGCCGGCCGCGACGCCGAACGTGACGCCGTCCGCGATGGTCGCGTTGACCGCGTCATCGAGCGCCTGGCTCACGCCGCCGCCGAGAGACATGTTGGCTACCGCCGCCTGGCCGGCGGCGTGGTCGGAGGCGACCCAGTTCACGCCGGCGATCACGCCCGCGTTGGTGCCCGAGCCGTTGCAGTCGAGGACGCGCACCGCCACCAGGGTCACGCCTTTGGCCACGCCGTAGGTCGCGCCGCCGACCGTGCCGGCGACATGGGTGCCGTGGCCGTTGCAGTCGGCCGCGGGGAGGGCGTTGTCGACGGCGTCGAAGCCGTTGATGGCCCGCCCGCCGAACTCGTTGTGCGCGATGTTGATGCCGGTATCGATGATGTACGCCTTCACGCCGGCGCCGGTGGCGTTGTACGTGTAGGTCGTCGAGAGCGGGAGGTCGCGCTGGTCGATGCGGTCGATGCCCCAGGTGGCGTTGCTCTGGGTGGTGTCGGCCTGCACGACAGCGTCTTCCTCGACGTACTTGACCAGCGGGCTGGCCGCGAGGAGCTGGGCCTGCTGCTCATTGAGCTCGATCGAGAAGCCCTTGAGAGCTTTCTGATAGAGGTGGCCGACGCGGCCGCCGAAGGCCTTGTTCAGGGTGTTCGTCGCGCCGACCACGTCTGCGACGCGGTCCTCGAGGACGACGATGTAGCGGTCCTTGACCTTGTTCTTGCTCTTGATCAGCTTGCCGTCCTTCGGCCCGCCGGCCATGAGCGGGAACGCGAGGAGTACTGCCACGAGAGAGAGTGCGATGCGCTTCATTCCTTCTCCTTTTTTGCTCGAAATGCGGAGGGACGGCAAAGCAGGAGCGCGGCCAGCGGCTAAGTCGTTGAAAGCAAAGCGCCTCCCGAAACTAACGGGTCAAACAGTGCGCAGTTTAGGCGGGACGGAGGGGTGGAAGGGGTCAAAAGGCAAGCAGCGTGGGTCGGGAGTTGGGCCGCTTCGCGAACATGCCCGGCGTGTAGGCGGTGATCCGTCCGGTGAACGCCGAGGCGGCGACGGTCAGCGGCGAGGCGAGCCAGAGCTTGCCCGGGCCGGAGCGGCCCTTGTAGTTGCGATTGATGGCGCTGATCGTCACCTGCTCGCCGCTCTCGGAGACGCCCGGGCCGCAGCCGATGCAGGCGCCGCAGCCGGGGTTGAGCACCGTGGCGCCGGCGCGCTCGAAGGTGTCGACCAGGCCGTTGTCGCGGGCGAAGCGCTCCACCGCCTGCGAGCCGAACTGGATGAAGAACGAGACGCCGTCGGCCACGCGCAGGCCGTTGTCCACCGCCTCCTTGGCCACCTGGTGATAGAAGAGGAGGTCGTCGATCTTGCCCGCCGTGCAGGAGCCGGCGTAGGCGATGTCGATCTTCACGTCGCCCAGCGCCGCCACATCCGCCCCGTTCGTCGGATCGGAAGGGACGCCGTGGTCGGGATCGCCCGGATGGGCCACCATCGGCCGGATGGTCGACAGGTCGATGGTGTGCATGCCGCCGGCGTACTCGGCCTCCGGATCGGGATGGACGGCACGCGCGCGCAGCTCATCGATCGAGACGTCCGGCCGCATGGAGGCGATCCACTCGAACGTCTTCTCATCCGCTTCCACGATCGCCGTCCGGGCCGAGCACTCGGTGGCCATGTTGGCCAGCGTGGCCCGCTCATCGAGGGAGAGCGTGCGCAGGCCGGGGCCGGTGAACTCCATGATCCGGTCGAGCGTCTGCTGCGGCTTCGCATACTCGAGCAGGATGTGCAGCATCACGTCCTTGGCCGTGACGTTCTCCTCGAGGCGCCCGGTGAGCTCGAAGCGGATCGACTCCGAAACCTCCACCTGCGTGAAGCCGGAGTGGACGAGGTTCGCGTATTCGGTGGCTCCGACACCCCAGGCGAGGGCGTTGTTCACGCCGCCCATGCAGGTGTGGCTGTCGGTGGCCTGGATGAAGTCGCCCGGGTCGATGATCAGCTCGCGCGCCACCTCGTGGCAGATGCCGGGCGAGACCTTCTCCCGCGCCGAGAAATCGCGGCAGGCGGTGTGCTGCTGGAAGCCGCGCTGCATCGCGCGCAGGGTCTCGATCTTGTCCAGGAAGGGCCGCATCTTCTGCACCTCGTCGGCGTAGATGAGGTGGTCCTCGAAGACGGCGAACTTCGACGGGTTGCGGATGGCGTAGTCGTCGCCGTACTCCTGCTGGAGGAAGTAGTGCACCTGGGCGGTGGTGAACTCGTGGGTGTAGCCGCCGTCGACGCCGACCACCACGGCATCGCCCGGCTTGACGTAGCGGCGATCGTCGGGCACGCCGAGCATGTGCCGGGCGAGAATCTTCTCCCCCATGGTCATCGGACGCGGCTGCGTATCGGGCACCGGCAGCTTCACGTCACCCCGCTCGACGGCCTTGGCGAACGGAAAGAGTCCGCCCCAGCGGATGATGAGCTGGGTGATGACGTCATGCCCCTTCGTGAACTCGCCGATCGAGATCGTCTCTCCCGCCTGCAGCCGCTCGAGCATGGCGTGGTCGGCCATGAGCAGCCCCTGGTTGATGTTGTTGCCGGCGTGGATCGGGGCGAACGAGGCGGCGACGGCGATGCGGATGCCGCTGAAGACCTCGCACTGCGTGGCCGTCTCGCGCGAGCTGCCGACGCCCTTCCGGTAGCCGCTGACGATCACCTCGAAGTTGCCGTTGCGCAGCGCGTCGGCGGGAAAGAGGCGCTCGCCGTTCACGATGAGCCCGGCGTAGGCGTTGCGGGCGATGTCCTCCGGCCTGTAGTCGAAGCAGACCCAGGCGGGCGTCATGGCGTCGGTGTTGATGTCGTCCAGCAGCTCCTCGACCCGGAGGTCCTTCATCTGCAGATCCACTTCCCCCCGCAGTTGCGCGCGGATGAGCTCGGGATCTTTGGTCAGGAAGAGGACTCGTTTGCCGGGCGTGAGGGAGATGACTTCAGGTGGCTTCATACGCTCCTACGTGAACGTTTTGCGCGCGGTGCGGATTCTACGCCGGAGCGAATTGAGAATTGAGAATTGAGAATTGAGAATGACGCTCCGCGTCGGCCTGCCTTTTTTCTCAATTCTCAATTCTCAATTCTCAATTCGGCGTACGGCGTCAGCCGTACGGCGTCTCCTCCTTCCTCCGAAACGGATAGGAAAGCTGCCCCAGATAGCTCTCCGGCGGCTGGAACTTCGTCGTGCCGTAGCGCTTCGGCCAATGCGACGGCATGTGGGCGGTGCGGAAGATCACGTCGATGAAGGAGAGAAAGACGGCGAAGTTCTTGTCGATGCCTTCCTCGTCGCTGGTGTGGTGCCAGTGGTGGAACTCGGGGGTGGCGAAGATCCAGCGCAGGTAGGGCCAGCGGTGGTTCACGTTCGCGTGGATGTAGACGGCGTGGAACGAGACGAAGACCAGGTACGCGTAGAGGGCCGACTGGGAGAAACCGAGAATGAAGATGGGGAGGAAGGCCAGCAGGCGGTTGAGCAGCGTGTCGACGATGTGCGTCCGCGAGCCGGCCAGCCAGTCCATCTGCAGGCTGGAGTGATGGATGGCGTGGAAGTTCCACATCCAGGGGATCTGGTGGAAGGCGCGGTGCAGCCAGTAGCTGGCCAGGTCGGCCACGAGGAGGATCTCGAAGAACTGCAGCCAGACCGGCTGCGCGGCGACGTACTTCTGGAAGGGCAGCTTCACCACCCAGGCGAAGGCCACCTGCACCGGAATGATCGTCAGAAACGAGATGACCTGCACGCCGGCGTGGCTGGCGAAGAAGTGCTTGAGGTCCGTCTGCCAGCCGGCGCGGAAGATCTTCTGCTCGCGCAACGCCCAGAGGCGCTCCATCGGAACGAAGAGGCAGCCGAGGATGAGGAGCTCGAGGAGGAAGTAATCGAGGCCGGCGCTGACCGCCCGCTTGCCGGTGATCAGCGGCTCGGCCTTCGAGCCGCCCATCAGCAGAGCGAGGATCCCGAGGGCGATGCTCATGATGCCGTACGTCTTGGAGCGGATGAGGACGACGCTGACCGTGCCCAGGACGAAGGTCATGACGATGACCGCCAGGAGCAGCGCGCGCATGGCGTCGAGGTGCTCACGGTAGAACGGCATGGCGTCGCGGGAGACGAGGAAGTCGGGGAAGAGGAAACAGAGCTCGCCGAGAACGGCGATGGCGCCGAAGAGGCTGCCGGTGACGCCGGCGCGCTTGCCGACGTCCGGCGTACGGAAGCGGGGGACCGCGAGTGAGTTGCTCATGAGTGCGGGTATTTTACCGCTCCCGCTTCATCCCCTTCCTTGCCCGCAGCACGAAATGGATCGGCGTCCCCACCAGGCCGAGCGCCTCGCGGAACTGGTTCTCCAGATACCGTCGATACGAGAAGTGCAGCGGCTCGTCCATGTTGGAGAAGAGGGCGATGGTCGGCGGGCCGGCCTTGAGCTGCGTGGCGTAGTAGAAGCGGCGCGGGCGGCCGCGGAGGGCGGGCGGCTGGTGGCCGGCGATGGCCCGCTCCAGCACCTGGTTCAGTTCCGAGGTCTTGAAGCGCTTGCGGTGGCCGCCGACGATCTCGTCGATGCGGTCGAAGATCTTGTCCACCCGCCGGCCGGTCTTCGCGGAGATGAACTCCAGCGGCGCGTAGGCCAGGAACTTCAGCCGGAAGCGGACGTGCTCCTCGAACTTCTTCGCATCGTCCTGCGAGTGCTCGCCGACGTCCCACTTGTTCACCAGCAGCAGCGCCGCCTTCCCCGCCTCCTCCGCGTAGCCGGCGACCGTCGCATCCTGGGCGGTGATCCCTTCCGTGGCGTCGATGAGCACCAGGGCGATCTCGGCCCGCTCGATGGCCTTCCGCGCGGAGATCACAGCCAGCTTCTCCGCCTCGTCCGTCGTCTTCCCCTTCCGCCGGATGCCCGCCGTGTCGATGATGAGGTACCGCTTCCCGTTGCGCTCGATCTCGATGTCGATCGCGTCGCGCGTGGTCCCCGAGATCGGCGACACCACCGCCCGCTCCTCATTCGTCAGCCGGTTGAGCAGCGACGACTTGCCGACGTTTGGCCGGCCGATGATGGCCACCCTGATCGGCGCATCCTCTTCCTCACCCTCGTCCGCGGCCGACTCCGCGGGCACGACCTCGGCGATGGCGTCGAACAGCTCGTCCATCCCCTCCCCATGCTCCGCCGAGATGGGCAGCATCCGCTCGAAGCCGAGCTCCCAGAACTCCGGCGCCGCCTCCTCCGCGTCCTTCCGATCGACCTTGTTCACCAGGAGCAGCGTGCGGGCCGCATCCGCTCGAAGCTCCTGCGCGATCTCCCGATCCTCCGGCAGCAGCCCCGCCGCTCCGTCCACCACGAAGAGGATGTAATCCGCCTCGCTGAGCGCCCGCCGGGCCTGGGCCCGGATCTCGCCGGCGTAGGCGGACATCGGCGAGTCGCCGTATTCGAGGCCGCCGGTGTCGGTGAGCTCGAAGCGGCGGCCGTCGTCGAGCTCCACGACGTCGCTCAGGCGGTCGCGGGTCATGCCCGGCAGGTCGTGGATCAGCGCCCGGCGCTTGCCGGCCAGCCGGTTGAAGAGCGTCGACTTGCCGACGTTCGGCCGGCCGACGATGACCACTTTTCTCAGGTTCCGCGGCGCCATGGGATGCGCATGTTACGGTAGAATCAGCGGGTGACCACCAGCTCCGCACTCACCTGCCGTCTCTGTGCCGCCCCCCTCCGCGTCCGCGACCTCAACCGTCGCCTCTGCGGGGTCTGCGACGAGTACGCGCAGCACATCGCGCTCCATAGCAACAAAGGGCTCGAGCGCATCCTCGGCGAGCTGGAACGAGGGGCGATGTTCGTCGCCGCCTCCCGCCACGTGCACTAATGCAGAGCAGGGCGACCACCGTCGACGAGTACCTCGGATCGCTCCCGCCCGACCGCCGCGCGGCGCTGACCGCCGTTCGCCGCGTGATCCTGAAGAACCTGGATGACGACTACGAGGAAGGGATGTCGTACGGCATGATCGGCTACTCCGTGCCGCACCGCGTCTACCCGCCCGGCTACCACGCGAACAAGGCGCTGGGGCTGCCGTTCGCCGGGCTGGCCTCGCAGAAGAACTACATGTCGCTCTACCTGTCGGGCCTCTACTGCGGCTGCGTGGAAGGGACGCAGGACACGGCGCTCGTGGCCTGGTTCAAGGAGGCATGGGCGAAGACGGGCAGGAAGCTGAACATGGGCAGGTCCTGCATCCGCTTCAAGAAGCTCGACGACCTCCCGCTGGATGTCATCGGCGAGGCCATCCGCCGCGTGCCGGCGAAGACGTACGTCGAGATGTACGAGCAGGCGCTAGCGCAAAAGTAGGAACACCGCCGCCCCCACCGCGGTGTTGAAGAAGTTCAGCACGCCGTTCGGCACGGGGCGCTCCCGCTGGCGGTTCCAGCTTCCGGCGATGCTCTCGATGTACGAGCCGAGGAAGCCGCTGATGGTGAGCATCCCGACGATGCGCGGATCGAGGCGGTGGAAGAGCGCGAACGTGGCGATTGCCGCCACGAGAAACGCCGCGACGATGCCGGCCAGCGTCCCTTCCACCGAGACCGCGCCTTCGGTGCCGGGCGGGACGGGGCGGAGCGTCAGGGGGAGGAACGTGCGGCGGCGCCCCTCACCCGGCCTTCGGCCACCCTCTCCCCGCGGCGCGGGGAGAGGGGCTGGGGGTGAGGGGCCGGCGAGGAGCTGCCCCACCTCCGAGGCGGTGGTGTCGGCGGCGGCAGTGGCGAAGGCGGCGATCGCGGCGAGCCAGAGCGACTCGCCGTTGGGGAGCATCGTCCCGGCCACGGCGAGCATGGCGCTGACGCCGGTGTTGGCGAACGCATGCGAGAAGCCGCGCCGGCCGCCTTTCTCCTGGGCCAGGCCGCGCGCGGCCTTGCGCCGGTAGCCGAGCTTCGTCGTGACCGTGCCGAGGACGAAGAAGACGAGGAGGGCGAGGTAGAGCTGCCAACTGCCGAAGGCGACGATCACCGCGCCGAGGAGCCAGCCGCCGAGCATCCCGGAGACGTCGACGCTGCGAGCCGCGTAGCCGAGGACCGCGAGCACGGTGTTGACGCCGATCCAGATGAGCGCCGTCCGGTCGAGGAACGGGCGCGGCGGCCAGGCGGCGAAGACCAGCGCGGCCATCACCACGGCGCCGGTGAGCGGCACCGTGACGTTGTCGTCGATGTTCGTGGCCAGGCTCTCCACGATCGCGCAGGCGATGACCGTCAGGAGGATGATCAGCCACGGCTCGAAAGGCGTCGCCGCGGTCTGCAGGAAGAGGAACACGGCGTAGGCGCCGAGCGACCCGAAGAGGATGAAGGCCACGAAGCCGGCCAAGGATTTGTCGCGGTTCCACGGCAGCCGTGGTCCGCGCAGCGCGCGGCCGGCGACCGTCGCGAATCCGTCGCCGAAAGCCATGATGGCCCACACCGCGCCGGCGATCTCGATGCGATTGCGGAACACGACGACGAGCGCCAGCACCGCGGCCGGATAGATGACGATCCCAAAGTCCCAGCCGCGCTCGTGACGGGCGACCGCGCGGCCGACGATCCGGTGCAGCAGGACGAAGTTGCCGGCCACGGCGAACGCGGCGACCAAGGCCGCCGCCCACCAGGGCAGCCATCGCAGGCCGAAGGCGCAAACTCCGAAGGCGATGTGGATCGATTTGCGCAGGATTTCGTTGGGCTGGTGCGGCAAGAGCGCTAGCTTACAATACGCGCCGCCATGACCGACGCCCCCTCAGAAAAGGCGCCGCTCCTCTCCGTCGTGATCCCCTGCTACAACGAACGGGCGACGGTTGCGGAGCTGCTCCGCCGGGTCAAGGAAGTGCCGATCGACAAGGAGATCATCGTCATCGACGACAAGTCGACGGACGGCTCCAAGGACGTCGTCGCCTCCCTCGCCCGCCAGTGGCCGGAGATCCGCCACATCCTCCAGCCGCACAACCAGGGGAAGGGAGCGGCCATCCGCCGCGGCATCGAGGAGGCGCGCGGCGAGATCGTCCTCATCCAGGACGCCGATCTCGAATACGACCCGGAGGAGTACCCGAAGCTCATCCAGCCGATCGTCGACGGCCACGCGGACGTCGTCTTCGGCTCCCGCTTCGAGGGCTATCCACGGCGGGTGATGCTCTACTGGCATCGCCTGGGGAACAACTTCCTCACCTTCCTCTCCAACGCCACGACGAACCTCGACCTCACCGACATGGAGACCTGCTACAAGGTCTTTCGCCGCGACGTCATCCAGTCCATCAAGCTGCAGTCGAACCGCTTCGGCATCGAGCCGGAGATCACGGCCAAGCTGGCCAAGCGCGGCTATCGCATCTTCGAGGTCCCGATCTCCTACTACGGCCGCGAGTACTGGGAGGGGAAGAAGATCAACTGGAAGGACGGCTTCAGCGCCATCTGGACGATCCTCAAGTACGGCCTCTTCGACGATCCGGAGAACGAGCCGCCGACGTATCAGACCATCCGCCGCCTGGACAAGCTGCAGCGGTACAACAAATGGATCTGGGAGCGCCTCCAGCCGTACATCGGCCAGCGGGTGCTGGAGGTCGGCGCCGGCTCCGGGACGATGACCCGCTTCCTCTACGGCCGCGAGCTGATCGTGGCCACGGACAAGGAGAAGCCCTACCTCGACCGGCTGCACAACCGCTTCCGGCGCAAGCCGGGCATCATCGTCGAGCGGCTCGACCTCGACTCGGATGACGCGGTCGATCTGGCCCGCTACGGCTTCGATACCGTGACCTGCATCAATGTCCTCGAGCACACCGCGGATGACGTCGCCGCGCTGCGCCGCGTGCACCAGCTCCTCCAGCCCGGCGGGCGGATCGTGATCTACGTCCCGGCCGGGCGCGAGCTCTATGGCGCGCTGGATAAAGGCGTCGGCCATCAGCGCCGCTACGACCGCGACGAGCTGGTGGAGAAGCTGCGCCAGGCCGGCTTCGAGCTGGAGGAGGTCGGCTATCAGAACCAGGTGGCGAAGCTGGCCTGGTACTTCAATTCGAAGGTCTTCGGCCGGACGGCGCTCCCCTCGATGCAGTCCGGCATCTTCGACCGGATGGTGCCGCTGCTGAAAGGGCTGGAAGGCGACCGTCCGGCGAGCGGCCTCAGTCTGATCGCCATCGGGCGGAAGCAGGGCACGCCGGCCACGGCGCAGGAGCCGGCAGCGGTCGAGGCCTCCGGAGCGCTCGTTTGACCCGCGCCGCCCTGATCCTGGCCGGCGGCGCCGGCACGCGGCTCCAGCCCCTCAGCTCCGAGGAGAACCCGAAGCAGTTCCTCCGCCTCTTCGACGGGCGGTCGCTGCTGCAACTGACGTTCGCCCGCGTGACGCGCCTCATCGAGCCGTCGCGGGTCTTCGTCTCCACGAACGAGCGCTACCGCGCGAAGTGCCTGGAGCACCTCCCGGAGATTCCGCCGGAGAACGTGATCGCCGAGCCGGCCCGCCGCAACACCGCCCCCGCCCTCGCCCTCTGCTGCTTCACCATCGCCGCCCGCCTCGGCGAGGAGACGGCCATCGCCTGCCTGGCCTCCGACCACTACATCGCCGACGAGGCGGAGTTCGCGCGCGTGCTCGACCGCGCCTACGCGTTCGCCGAGTCGAGCGACTACCTGATGACGATCGGCATTGCCCCCGACGAGCCGAACACCGGCTACGGCTACCTGGAGATGGGCGAGCCTCTCGACGGCGAGATCTCGCGCGTGCGCCGTTTCACCGAGAAGCCCGACCTCGCCCGCGCCGAGGAGTTCCTCCGCGCCGGCAACTACGCCTGGAACGCCGGGATGTTCATCTGGCGCGCCTCGGTCTTCCGCCGCGAGCTCGAGGCAGCCGCGCCGCAGGTGGCCCGCGTCACGCGCGAGACGTACGAGGAGGCGCCGTCCATCTCCATCGACTACGCCCTGATGGAGAAGGCCCCCCGCGTGGCCACCATCCGCGGCGACTTTGGCTGGTCGGACGTCGGCTCGTTCGAGCAGTTGGAGAAGGTGAGCGGGCGTCCCGCCCGCTAGCCGCGGCACGTCTCGTGCCGCGGCCGCCTCGCCGAGGTGGCCGCCGGGCGCGGACGCCCGTCGGCTTGCGGGCGGGACGCCCGCTCACCGTGCG
>DATEOX010000451.1:0-4172 GCA_035273585.1 Thermoanaerobaculia bacterium | reverse complement strand
CGCCTCGTCGTCCAGCGCCTCGATCAGCCGCTCGCCCAGCTCGACCGGGTGGTCGGGCGGGGCGAAGAGGGCGAAGTCGCGGCGGGGGGAGAAGGCCTCGAACGTCGGCACCGCGGTCATCACCACGCACACCCCCGCCGCCAGCGCCTCGGCGGCCACGAGTCCGAAGCGGTCGGGCAGGCGGTTGGGGGCGATGAGGATGTCGCACGAATGCAGAAGGCGGGTCATCTCGCGGGCGGTGAGGGAGACGTGGAACTCCTGCACGGCGTCGAGCGGCTCCTCGCGCGACGGGGCCCAGGGCGAGACGCGGATCAGGTCGAACTGGTGGTGGAACCAGCGGGCGTGGGCGGCGGCGCCGTAGCCGTCGTCGACCCCCTTCGCCTCCGACTGCGAGGCGCCGTAGAGCAGGACGCGGGGCGGCTCGTGCGGGCGGGGGAAGCGGTCGCGGTAGACCTCCTCATCGACCACCGGCGTGGTGTCGAGGCGGAAGGAGCCGCCGATCACGACCTCGCCCTCGCGCCGGACGTACAGCGGCAGCTCATCGACGTACACCCACTCCGCGCGCGAGGCGCGCCAGGTGAGCGGCAGCCCGGGCGTGACGAAGCGCACCTCGTGTCCGCGAGCCGTGAGCGCATCGGCCAGCGCGAGCTGCACGCGCGCGGCGCCGGAGATCCCGGTGTCCTCGAGCAGGAAGGCGATGCGCATCAGGGATTGCGGGCGATGACGTAGTAGCCGGGCGCGATCAGGTCGTCCTTCGAGTACGGGACGCCCGCCGCGTCGAGGGCGGCCAGCAGCTCGTCGCGCGGTGGGGTGGCCATCGGCGCCTGGGGGAGGATCGCGTCGACCGCCCAGCCGGCGATGGTCAGCATCTCCTCGATCGTCCGCCTGGTGAAGAAGCGGAGGTGGCCGACGCAGGTGAGGCCCATGTAGACGTAGTCGAAGCGGCCGTGGAGCAGGTCGTTGACCACCGAGGCATTGCTGATGTTCGGCAGGCTGAGGAGGAGGCGGCCGCCGGGCTTGCAGACGCGGCGGAGGTCGGCCAGGAAGGACCACGGCTCGTCGAGGTGCTCGACGATGTCGCCGCCGACGATCCAGTCGAACTGCTCCTCGATGATGGCGATGATCTCGCGCACGTCGGCGCAGTAGACGTCGTCGATGCGCCGGCGGGCGATGGCCGCCGCCTTCTGGTCGAGCTCCACGCCGACCACGCGGACCTGCTGGCGCTTCTTGAGCGCCTCGCCGAGCGGCGCCTCGCCGCAGCCGAATTCCAGAACCGAGCGGGCGTCCTTGCCGATGAGATCCAGCAGGTCGTGGCGCACCTGGCCGCGCAGCGACGACCAACGGTGGACGTAGTCGTTGCGGGAGATCACGACGTCGCGGCCGGCGAGCGCGCGGCGCGGCGCGTCATCCACCGCGTCGAGCAACGCGCTGGCGCAGACGTACGCGCCGGGATCGGAGCGGTCCCACTTCAGGCGGCTCAGCTCCGCCGGTCGGCCCTGCATCTGCGCCGTGACGAGCTGCAGCTCGCGCAAGGTCATGTACGGTGCGAGCGGCGCGGACCGCTGCTGCTCGTTCGCCGACTCGTTCGTCACCGGCAGCGCCGCCTGCGCGCCGCCGGAGGTGCGCAGCGCCTCGACCAGCCGCTGCGGCAGTTGCGCTGGCGGGACGAGCAGCGGGTCGGTGACGACCAGCACGTGCTCGGCCTCCACCGGACCGATGGCGAACGAGGCCGGCTCCTCCGGGTCGTAGAAGTGGAGCTTCGCGCCGCTCGCGCGCAGGAGCATCTGCGCCTGCCAGCTCGCGTAGCGCTCCTCGATCGCCGGATGGTCGTAACGGGGAAAGAGCACGGCGACCGTCATGGGGGAGCGATCTTAACGGATGTCGTACAGGCGGATCGACTTCCCGATCCGCGCCACCGGCTGCTCCTTCTTCAGCCACGGATAGCGGTCGTCGTGATAGCCGTCGTACCAGACGCCGCGATACCACATCTCGCTGATGGCCACCCAGCCCTTGGCCGGCTTGTCGGAGATCGCCTCCGTCCACGGCGGCAGATGATGACGGGCGAGGTCGGCGCTGCCGAAGTATTTGAGCTGCAGCGCCGGCACGTTGCGCCTTTTCAACTCTCGTTCGAGCCGCAACAGGTCCTGCCCCCAATCGAGATTGCTGTCCAGGAGGTAGCGCGAGTCGTCGCCGATGGCCAGCTCGTTGAAGTAGACGAAGTAGTCCGGATGGGCGACGACGCCGGCGACCAGTTGCCAGGCGACGGCAGCGCCGGCGAGCCAACGCCGCCGCTCCCACATCAGCCGGATCCCGTTGGCGGCCACGATGGAGAGCGGCACGAAGATGGGGAGGATGTGGCGGATGCCGTGGTTCATGTTCGCCGTCATGGCCCAGGCGAGGAGCCCGAGGGCCGCGGCGCCGGCGACGAGCGCGCGTCCGCGGAAGCCGATGACCGCCGCGATGAGGGTGGCGATCGCCGTCTTCAGCGTGAGCGTCGCCGGAAAGTAGAACCACCAGCCGTGCATACTCGACCGGCCGAAGAGGTAGGCCGGGATGCCGGCCCGGTTTGCATCGAGCAGCTTGATCGCGCCGCGGAAGAGATGCGGCGCGGGGATGGTCCACGAGGCCCAGGCCGGATTGCCGGCCACCGGCATCACGGCGCTCATCGTGCCGACGGTGAAGCCGTAGCCGGCCCAGCAGACGATGGCCGTCGCGCCGAGGAAAGGAAGGAGGGCGCTGGCGTAGCGCCTGAGCGGTACGGATCCTTCGCCGGCTGCGCGGCTCAGGATGACACGGGCGACGAGCATGGCCACGGCGCCCGCCGGTACGAACATGATCGAGGAGAGCTTGCAGTCGACGGCCAGGCCGTACGCGGCGCCGGCCAGCAGCGCGCGCCCCACCGACGGCGCCTCGAGAAGGCGCCAGCAGGCGAAGAGGGCGAGGCCGATGGTGGCCGTCGCGGCCATGTCCGTCGTGGCCAGGCCGGCGTGGCCGAGGATGACCGGTTGGGTGGTGAAGAGGAGCACGGCGATCACCGCGGGCTGCTCGCCGAGGAGCGCGCGCGCCCAGAGCCAGACGGCGAGCACGCCGAGGATGAAAAAGAGGAGGTTGGGCAGCCGCACCAGGACGAGGTTCGTCCGGTAGTGGCCGCCCGAGTAGAGGACGCTGTTGCCCTGCACGACGATGTCGCCCGTCGGCTGGTACTCAGTGCCGCGGAGCCACACGGGCAGCACGAAGAGCAACCGCGGCAGCGGCGTGTTGTCGATGTGCAGCGTGTAGCGGTGCTGCACGAGCAGCTCCATGCCGGCCGCGACGTGCGCCGGCTCGTCGGCGGTCTGGGAGAAGACGGTGTAGGTCGATGCGATGCGCAGGCAGGCGATCGCCGTCAGCGCGGCGACGATCCAGCCTCGCTTCACGCGCCGTCCCTCCGCGACAAAAAGTACCGCTCCAGCCGCGCGCCGGTGTGCTCCGTGCGGAACTGCTCGACCACTTCCTTCCCGCGGTTGCCCACCTCCGCGCGCAGCTCCGCATCGCCCAGCATCCGCACGAGCTGTTCGCCCAACGCGCGCGCATCATCCTCGGGTGCGAAGAGCGCGTAGTCGTGCTGCTCATCGAAGGAGAGGAACGACGGGATCGCGGAGAGGACGGTTGGCAGACCGGCGGCCATCGATTCCGCCGCGGGGAGGCCAAAGCCTTCCTGATGCCGGCTCGGCCCGAGGTAGACGTCGCATGAGGCGATGAGGCGGGCCATCTCGCGCGAGTCGAGGCCGATGTGGAACTCGTCGGCGAGCTGCACCGGCTCTCCTTCCGCGGCCGGCCACTGCGAGACGCGGATCAGCTCGAAGTCGGCGCCCATCGAGCGCGCATGACGAACCGCCTCGTAGCCGACATCAATGCCTTTGAAGTCCGCCTGCGCCGGCCCGACCAGCAGCACGCGCCGCGCGCGCTCGCGGCGCCGCACGTCCTGGTAGAAGACGTCGTCGACGATCTGGCCGACCCATGTCGCGTCGTCGTGGAAGCGGCGGCAGATCTCGACCAGGTGCGGCGAGACGGTGATCTTCGGGATGGGCAGCCGGTAGGCGTGCTCGATCTCCGCCACGAGCGGCTGGTAGACGGCGAACGAGCCCTCGTAGCCCTGGCAGAGGTGCACCGTCCGCTCGCCGGCGAGGAGG
>DATEOX010000450.1:0-2142 GCA_035273585.1 Thermoanaerobaculia bacterium | reverse complement strand
CCGGCGTCAGTGGCTCCGGCTCGTCAGGCTGCGGCACCCTCCGGTGCCGGGCGCCCGGCGGGCCCGCCGGCCCTGTACTTGGCCATGTAGGCGTCGCGCTCCTCCGGCGACATCTCGTTGAGGAGGATGTTGGGGCTCTGGAGCGTGATGCCCTTCGTCTCGTCCAGGGTCCACATCTTCTTCGGGTCGAGATCGAGGTGCGGCTGCGGGACGAGCGTGTGCCCGTCGTCGCGGACGTACCCCAGGTACTGCATGACCTCGGAGAGGTCCTTGCCGTGGTGGAGGGTCTCCCACTCGCGCTGCCCGGACAGGCGACCCATGGACGGCGTCGGGCGGCCCTCGTACTCGGGCCGGAACGCGACCTTGTCCGTCCAGTGGCAGGTCTCCGAGCAGTACGTCCGCACCTGGCCGTCGACCTCGTCGACGACGGTGTCCTCACGGATCAGACACGGGACCATGCAGCTCCAGCAGCGGTGCGGATACTCGTACTCGGCGCCGGGCTCGAAGGCGATCGGCTTGTGGCCGTTCTTCACCGAGTAGTCGGCGTAGCGCTCCCACCACTTGCCGTACTTGTCGTACCAGCCCGGGTACTTGTGCTCGAACCACTCGAAGTCGTCGTCCGTCATCGCGTCGATCCGCCAGTAGTTGGCGAACCAGCCGGTGGCGAAGAACTGGGCGACCTCGTGGATGTAGCCCTTGTTCCAGATCCGGTTCCAGGCCTCTTCGACCAGGTCGTGCGGAATCGTCAGGCCGTACTTCTCGAGCGGGACCAGGTACGACCGGTAGTAGTCGTCGTAGATCCAGCGCCGCCACATCTCGGCGTAGCTCTCGCGGTCCTTGCGACGGTCCTTCGTGCCGTACTCGATGAACGTGCCGATGGCAGCGTCCACGACCGCGTGGTTGTTCCACCACGCGTAGCGCAGGTCGCGCTCGAGCAGCTGGCGGTTGCGCTCGTCGGCGAGCGCCATGAGGATGATCGAGTAGCCGTTGGAGATGTGGCGCGACTCGTCCGACTGCACCGAGTGGAACACGGTCGGCAGCAGGTAGTCGCCGTTGGCCGCCGCCTCACCCGGCATCGCGACGAAGAGGACGTTCGTGAACGCCGTCTCGGCGACGATGGTCAGGTAGACGTTCGCGGCCGTGATCGCGTCGCCCGTGATGAAGCCCTCGCCGAACTGGCGGCCGATCGTGCCGGCGTAGCAGTTGGCGAACCCCTTCTCGGTGAGATCGAACCCCGCGGGATCGATGTAGTGGTTCATGTAGAGCCGCTTGAGGTTCATCTGGATCGTCGAGTGACGAACCTCGTCGATCATCTGGATGGCGAGCCCGTTGTGGACCTCGGGGTTCGGCACCGCGTTGATCGCCAGCGGCATGGCCCGGGCGGCGGAGATCTCCGGGAACGGGATGATGCTCAGGAAGAGCTTCTGCCACTCCATCCACCGCTCTTGGACCTGGCGGAACATGTTGCCGCGGATCGCGCCGTCCATCGCGCCGAACACGCGGTTGTCCTTCTCCTCCTCCATGGGGAAGTAGGAGCGCAGGACCTGCTTCAGCGGGTCCTTCTTCGGGGCCTTCTCGAACGTGTAGTCGGTCGGGTACTTGTCGACGGGCTCCACGAACGTCGGCTCCCAGGAGAGCTCCTGGATCTTCTGATGGGCCTTCGTGATGCTTGCTCGGCTCAAGGCCGATACCTCCTTTCGCTGCGCACCGCGGCGCTCGCGTTGGGGGTTGTGCGAGCGCACGCGGCGCTCACGGCACGGGTCGTTCCGTGGTGCGACGCTAGGCGCGCCGCGACCGCCGGATCAAGAACACGCTGCGTTTCGGCAGATGCCTGGAAACGGCCGGAAGGAGCAGGGACGGACGGGCTGCGCGGCGCCGTCTCGGGCGTCCGCGCGGCGGTCCCGGCGAGCTCGACGAGGACGCGTGCGAGCGCGTCCTGCTCCTCGTCGAAGGCCCGCCGCGTCATCGAGATGCCGAGCACGGCCAGGACGCGTCCGCGCCCGTCGTGCACCGGCGCGGCGATGCAGCAGAAGTCGGGATACAGCTCCTCGCACTCGACGGCGAAGCCGCGCCGGCGCACCGCCTCGAGCTCCGCGCGCAGGGCCGCCGGGTCGGTGATCGTGTGCGGCGTGAACCGCCGCA
>DATEOX010000449.1:0-7709 GCA_035273585.1 Thermoanaerobaculia bacterium | reverse complement strand
GCCGGGCCGAGGTCGCGGCCGCGGTGGCCGTTGATGAAGGCCAGCGTCGCGGCGGCGTCATCCGCGCGCGAGACCGGCGCGGCCGGCGCCGTGTCGCGCTCGATCGAGGACGACATCATCGGATGCGTGCCGTCGGTACCGGACGATGAGCCCGGCGTGGAGGAGGGCATCGCCCTCACCGGCGAGGCCGGCTCGCCGTTTCCGGGAGTGCGATTCGTGGAGCAGCCGAAGGCCGCGAGAGAGAGCGAGAGCGACAGGGCTGCCAGCGTCTGGAAGCCTTTTCTTTTCATCAGGTTGTTGGTCATGACCTTGTCTCCTTTTCGTTGGTCCAGGTCGCACTTATTAAGAGCAAGGTCAGGGCCACTTTTCACGGTTTCAGGAATCTTTTGATGACCTCCTCGGCCGGCTTTTCTTTGGGCAGAAAACCGAGCTCATCCCGATGCGCCGGGTCCGACTCGTACTTCCAGATGAAGAACCCCTGGACGGCCTTCGAGCGCGCCGCCGCGCCGAGCATCGCCTCGAACGCGCGGGCCTGATCGGCGGCCCCCGACGCGGACGTCCGCCGCTCGTTCCACGCCTCGATCCACGGCGCGCGGCGCGAGGTGTACCCGAGCTCGGTGAGGATCACCGGCCGCCCTGCGCGGCGCGACACCAACCCGAGGCGCTGCACCACGGCCGCCGCACCGGCCCGCAGCTCGGCATCCGTCGCATCTTCTTTCGCCGAGAGTGAAAAGTAGGCGTCGACGCCGACCGCGTCGAGCCTGCCCCAGAACGGGACCGTCTCGAAGGAGTCGAAGTTCGCCGCGTAGGTGATGCGGCCGTGGTAGACGGCGCGCACTTTGGCGATGAGAGGCAGCCACTCGGGCCGCGACTCGGTGCGCTTCAGCTCCGTGCCGATGGCCAGCCACTCGGCTCCGATGGCCCGCGCGAGCAGAGCGTGATGGATGAGGAAGCGCTCGTACGATGCGAACCAGAGGTCCCACCGCCCGCCCTCCGGCTCGATGCGCGTCGGATCGCCGCCGCCCGCCCCCTCGGTCCAGACGTGCGGCTTGAGCAGCACGCGCATACCGAGGCGGTGGGCGCGCGCCGCGCCGAGGGCCATGGAGAGGTCGGTCTCGGAGAAGGGGCTGGCGTCGTAGCGGCGGATGTCCGTGCCGCCGTAGCCGCGCTGGCCGCCGAAGGGGATCAGGCTGATGGCGTCGAAGCCAAGGGCCTTCAGGCGCGCGAGCTCTTGGAGCGAGCCGTTGGCGATGATGTGCTGCTCCGGCCGGTTGCGCACGGAGAACGTCGCGCCATGTAGGGCCGACTCTCCAGTCGGCCCGCGGCGAGATGGAGAGCTCGGCGCCACATTGCCGCCCATCTTGGCCGCCATCAGCGGCACGACCACGCGGCGGTCGGTGCTTTCGCTCAGCCCCGCGCGCCGGATGTCCCCCACCCATGCCTCCAGCGGCTCCCCTTCGAACCTGCCGAGGAGCGCCACCGCCCGCGCCTCCCGCGTTTCGGGCGGATCGGAGGGCGAGGAAAACATCGCGCGCATGTCCGCCACCTCCCACGCGCCCGGCAGCTCGTCGTCGGCGACGCCGCACAAGTCCGCGCCGCAGTCATCGACGACTTCGATCGACCGCCGCGCGCGGGCGGCCGATAAAAAGTCCTCATCGAGGTGATAGACGACCGGCAGGCGCGGCGACGGGAAGCGGGCGCTCTGCGCCTTGATGAACGCTTCGCGGGCGCGAAACCAGGAATTCGCGTCGCGCACGAGCTGCGGCGAGATCTTGCCGTCCGCCACCAGCCAGCGGCTGCGATGGAGCTCGTCGGCGCCGGCGGTGACGCAGAACGAGATGGCGAGCAGAACCGCGGCGGCGCGATGCATCGGCAGCGAGTGTAGCGATAGCGGGTGTCATCCTGAGCTGCGAAGACAGCGAAGGATCCGTACAGACTTCGCGCCGCGCCTGAAGGTACGGATCCTTCGCCCTCTGCGGGGCTCAGGATGACACGCGCTCGATAGCGGGTACATCTGTTGCTATCCAGGCTCAGCGACAAGGAGGTACCAAAACATGAATCGCAAGCTCACCATCCTGGCGGCATTCCTCGTCCTGTTCAGCATCGCCTGCGGCTCGATGAACCGCGCCACGCCGAAGCAGTGGGACGACAAGGCCATCGAAGCGGACGTCCGGAGCAAGATCGCCACGGCCGTGCCGGAGAAGACGTTCGCCGTCGAGATCAACGTTCACGACGGCGTGGTCACGCTCAGCGGCCACGCGAAAACCGAGGAAGACCGGCGAAAGATCGCCGACGCGGCGAACAGCGTGAACGGCGTGCGCAGCGTCATCAACAACATTACGATCGAATAGCCGCGGCGGCTACCATGCGCGGATGCGCGACGACATCGTGGGGGGGACGACCACCTTCCTCTCCATGGCCTACATCATCGTGGTCAACCCGGCCATCCTCGCAGCGGCCGGGATCCCGATCGGACCGAGCACGGTGGCGACCATCCTCACCGCGTCGTTCGGCACCTTTCTCATGGGCGTGTACGCGCGGCGGCCGATCGCCGTCGCGCCGTACATGGGGGAGAACGCGTTCATCGCCTTCGGCCTGGCCGCGTTCGGCATCACCTGGCAGCAGCGCCTCGGTGCGGTGTTCATCAGCGGCGCGATCTTCCTGATCATCACCCTCCTCGGCGTCCGCACCTGGCTGGCCGACGCCATCTCGCCGTCGATGAAGTACAGCTTCGCCGCCGGCATCGGCCTCTTCCTCACCTTCATCGGCCTCTACGAGACCGGCATCGTGACCAGCGCCAAGGGCGTGCCGGTGCAGATCGGTAACCTCCGGTCGACGCCGGCGCTGCTGGCCGTGCTCGGCTTCGTCGTCACCGCCGCGCTGCTCCATCGGCGCGTCAAAGGGGCGATCCTCATCGGGATGGTCGTCACGGCCGCGGCCGGCCTGCTTCTCGGCCAGGGCGAGCTGCCGAAGGCGGTCGTCGCGCTGCCGTATGACCTCTCCCCCATCGCCCTGAAGCTGGACATCGCCTCGACGCTGCGCCTCTCGTTCCTCCCCATCCTGCTCACGTTGTTTCTGATGTCGCTCCTCGACACCCTCGGCACGCTGGTCGGCGTCGGCGCCGCGGCCGGCATGCTCGACGAGCGGGGCAACTTCCCGGAGATGCAGAAGCCGATGCTCGTCGACGCGCTCTCCTGCATGTTCAGCGGCCTGGTCGGGACCTCGACCAGCGGCGCATACATCGAGTCGGCCACCGGCATCCGCGAGGGGGCGCGCACCGGCCTGGCGTCGATCGTCACCGCCTCGCTCTTCCTCGTCTCCCTCTTCTTCATCCCCCTCTTCGAGCCGCTGCAGACGCTGCGTTTCGCCTACGCGCCGCCGCTGATGGTGGTCGGGATGCTGATGCTCCCCTCGGTGGCGAAGATCGCTTTCGACGACCTGACCGAGCTCGTGCCGGCGTTCACCACCATCGCCGTGATGGTGTTCACGTACAACATCGCGAACGGGCTCACCGCCGGGCTGCTGCTCCATCCGCTGATGAAGGTGCTGGCCGGGCGGATACGCGAGGTGCGGGCGGGCGGATGGGCGCTCGCGGCGCTGTGCGCCATTTACTACACGTTCGGCCTGCCGCACTGAGCTCCGCGGGCACCGGATCTGCTCTTTAGCGATGGATGCGAGTCCTCATCGCCGGCGGCGGCGTCATCGCTCATGGAGTCGTCCCCGAGCTGCTCGATCGCGGCCATGATGTCCGCCTCCTGCCGGCGCAGCCCGACCTCGAGGTCGAGGCGTGGGACGGCGCCGAGGCCGTCGATGCGGTGCTGCAGCTCGACGCGTCGTGCGACGTGCCGGCCGCGGAACGGACGGTGCGCATCGGCTCGGACGTCCGGACGGACGTCGTGTATGGGCCGGGCGATGAGGTCATCGCGCCGCTCCTGAAGATGATCCGGACGATGCCCGTCGTGCCGGTGGCCGACGGCGACGAGCCGTTCCGCCCCATCTGGTATCGCGACGCCGGCAAGGCGCTCGTGCGCATGCTGGAAGGCGCCGACTTTGCCGATCTCGCCGGGCCGGAGACGACCACGCTGAAGGATGTCGTACGGCGGCTAGAGGACATCACCGACCGGCATCCGCTCGTGGTTCCGGTGCCGCTCGGGCATGCGCTGCCGGAGGTGCCCGACGCGCCCGCGTTGCGCGGCATCGACCTGACGCCGCTCGACGAAGGGCTGCGCATGCTCGCCGACATGCTCCCCGAGGTGCTGCCGGAAGACGGCGTCGGGAAGATGGAGCGGAAGCGGTTCCGGGCGGACATCCGCGGGACGCGGTACGACGCCGTCGGCCTGATGGCGCTCTTCCGCGAGCGCGTCACGGAGGTCATGCCCATCGAGTTCGCCGCCGAGCCGGGGGCACCGCGGCGCGTCGAGCTCGGCGCGACGCTCACCGCCCATCTGCCGCTGCGGGGCAACATCCAGGTACGCGTGGTCGACCTCGATCGGACGCGCGTCGTGTTCGCCACGGTGGAAGGGCATCCGCTGGCGGGCATCGTCGAGTTCTCGGCGGAGGATGTGGGGAGCGCGGTGCGCTTTCGCATCGACATCGCCGCGCGGGCGGCGACGCTGCTCGACTTCGTGGCGCTGCACACCGTCGGGAAGCCGGCCCAGGCGGCGAACTGGCGCGCGGTCGTGCAGAAGATGATCGACCTGAGCGGCGGCACGTCCGACGGCGTGCATCACGAGTCGGCGAAGCTCGACGACGCCGACGCGGCGAAGGTCGAGGAGCGCGTGCGCGTCCTCGTTCAGCGGAACACGCGCCTGAGCGCCGACCGTGCCGCGTTGTAGCCGCACATCCCGTGCACCCCCCCGCCAGGCGGCGTGGAGCTGGAGCAGAGGAAGAGGCGCCGGTTCGGCGTGGCGTAGGGATCGCGCGACGGGAACGGCCTGGCCAGGAACTGCATCAGGTTGTTCGCCCCGCCGGCGATGTCGCCGCCGACGAAGTTCGCGTCGTGCTCCTCGTACTGCGCGGTGTTGAACGTGTGGCGGGCCAGGATGCGCTGCCGGAACCCGGGGGCGAAGCGCTCGATCTGCCGCTCGATGGTCTCGGTCATGTCGATGGTCGAGCCGTTCGGCACGTGGCAGTAGGCCCACCCGGTCTGCTTCCCCTCCGGCGCGCGCGTCGCGTCGAACTCGCTCTGCTGGGCGACGAGGACGAACGGCGTCTCCGTCACCCGGCCGCGCCAGATGGCCGCCTCGTGCTCGGCGATCTGCTCGATCGTTCCGCCGACGTGCACGGTGGCGGCCCGATGGCAGGCCTCGGCCGTCCACGGAATCGGCCCGTCCAGGGCCCAGTCGATCTTGAACACGCCCGGCCCGTAGCGGAAGCGGCGCAGCTTGCGGACGTAACGCGCCGGCAGCTCGTCCCCGGCGATCGCCGCGAGCTGCCGCGGCGTGACATCGAAGAGGACGGCGCGCGAGGAGGGGATGTCCTTCAGCGAGCGGACGCGGACGCCGGTGCGGATCTCGCCGCCCAGGGAGCGGAGATAGGAGGCGAGGGCGCGGACGATCGACTCCGAGCCGCCGCGCGCCGCCGGCCAGCCGACGGCGTGGCCGGTGAGGGCCAGGACGATGCCGAAGGAGGCGGAGCCGAGCCAGTCGAGAGGGACGAAGGAGTGCGCCGCGCAGCCGCCGAAGAGGCCCCGCGCGGCGTCGGTCTTGAAGCGCTTTGCCAGGCGGAGCGCCGGCTGCAGCCCTTGCAGCCCGAACCGCGCGAGCATGAAAGGATGGTGAGGGGTGGGGCTGATCGGCTTGAGGATCTCGTCCCACAGCGCGTCGGCGCGGGTGGCGAACGGCTCCATCAGCCGGCGCCAGGCGTCGCCGTCCGCGCCGAGGGTGTGGGCGGTGGCGTCCAGCGACTGCTCGATGGCCACGGCGGTGCCGTCGTCGAGTGGATGGGCGATCGCCGCCGGCGAGTAGCGCCATTCCAGCCCATGCTCGGCCAGAGGCAGCGTGCGAAAGAAGGGCGAGACGACGCCCATCGGATGGATGGCCGAGCAGACGTCGTGGCGGAAACCGGGGAGGGTGAGCTCCATCGTCCGCGCCCCCCCGCCGATGGCCTCGTTCGCCTCGAGAACGAGGACGGACAGCCCCTCCCGCGCGAGCGCCACGGCCGCGGAGAGGCCGTTGGGGCCGGCGCCGATGATGATGGCGTCGTGGGTGGGCATGGGTGGGAGGGTAGCGGGTTTCGGGCCGGAGAGTTGTTGGTTGTTGGTTGTTGGTAGAACCGTTATCGGTTGTCAGTTGTCAGAGGGCTGCACTGACAACCGATAACCGACAACCGACAACGGCTCTACTAACAACCAACAACTAACAACCAACAACTGTCTGGCACAACAGTAGCCCGCCCTCCCCAGACCCCTATCCGACCCTTTTTAGTGGTTTTTTCGGTTACCGGGCAAATTCGGGGTAGGGAAATCGGGGGCCCGGTCACTCCTGTGATGGAGCCGTGCTGAACGAATGAAGATCCTGCCCCAGAACGAGGAAAACGCCACCGGCAGCCGGGAGATGGAAACCCTGATGCTGTCAGGGCGTCACCTCGAATATCTGCAGCGCGTATCGCGGCAGATGAACCCGGACATGCCGATGGCGTTTGGATGGCCCGCGGCCATCCGTACCATCCTCGAATGCATCGTGGAGAGCGGAATCGATCTCACCGATGCCACCAGCGAGGAAGAGATTGCTCGACTCGCCGCACGGCGACTGAAAAACGAGGCCCGCCGGCGAGCGCCGCGTCTTAGCGGACGGCCTTCCGCGACTTCGGTATCGACCCGACAAGCAGCTCGACCAGGGTGTCGATCGATTCTGCCTGCGAGAGGTCGATGCCGCTCTGGAACGCCGCCTCGATCAGACCACGGATGATCTCGGCCCGGCTGATCGCTTTTCCGTGCTTGAGACGGATGTCGATGGCCAACCGGTCGAGATAGGCGACATGACGGTCGAGCAGGACGACGGTGATTTTCGCCCAGGGCTCGGTGTGCACGATGGGACGACCACGATTGCTCTTGGTTGCAGGACTCACGCGCGCTCCTCTTCTCTTCTGAATTTCGGACGGAAGCTAGTTTACTTCCTTCCCCGCTTAAAGTCTATTCTTACGGATGTGCGCGAAACCGACGCGGCTCGACCGTGGTTGGTATTCGCCTCCGCGCGCCGGACCCGCGATGCGGAGGTCGGACCGAAGCCCCCTTTGCGCTCCTGCCCCTCGACACATATTACCGCCACTCCGGATAATCGCAAGCGGAAAAAGATGACGTTAATTCGATCGGGACTGACGGACGCACGCTCCCGATTTCACCCCGTCTCCATGTAGATTTCGGTTCCGTTCGGATCGCATTTATTGTAAATTGTTCCCACCGGCAGCAACCAATCCAAGATCGTCATCTCCGTTCCCTAGGTGTGCGCGAGTGTGAGAGCAACGGCGCGCAGATGACATTCGCCTGAGGAGCGTCCATGAAGCCATCCGTCCGCGCGGCAGCCCTGTGTGCCATTCTCGTCTTTCCCCTCCTGGCCGCCGCCGCGCCATTCACGAACGGCAGTGTCGTCGTCGTCCGCGTCGGCGACGGCGTCACGGCTCTGAGCGGTAACTCCGCCCCCGCCTTTCTCGACGAATACTCGCCCGCCGGGACGCTCATCCAATCCATCCCCCTGCCCACCGCCGTCGCC
>DATEOX010000448.1:0-2204 GCA_035273585.1 Thermoanaerobaculia bacterium | reverse complement strand
AGTTCGTCGGCGCCAAGGTGACCCGCGATCACAACGGCGAGTTCAGAGACTTCGACGGCTCGATCGAGTACGCCGGAGCGCAGCCGCAGAAGATCTCGTTCGACATCGACCTGAACTCGCTCCAGACCGACACGCCCGACCTCGACAAGCACCTCAAGACCGCCGACTTCTTCGACGTGGCGAAGTATCCGAAGGCGACCTTCACCTCGACCTCGCTGGAAGCCGCACCGGCCGGCTCGCCCGCCGGGACGACGCACATGCTCCGGGGCACGCTCGACCTGCACGGCGTGCAGAAGGAGGTGGCCATCCCGGTCAAGGCCGAGCAGACCGCCGACGGCGTACGCGCCACCAGCGAGTTCACCATCAACCGCCACGACTGGAACATCAATTACAAGGGGATGGCGGACGACCTGGTGAAGGACAACGTCCTGATCAAGCTCGACCTGCTGTTCCCGCCGCCGCCCGCGGCGTGATCGTTTACGCCCCTCACCCGGCCTTCGGCCACCCTCTCCCCGCTGATGCGGGGCGAGGGCCACTACGGATGAGGGGTCGCCGCCTCAAAAAACGATCACGTTCCGCAGCGCCTCGCCGCTCTGCATCGAGGCGACGGCCTCGTTGATGGCGGCCAGCGGATAGCGGGCGGTGATCAGCTCGTCGAGCTTGAGGCGGCCGCGGAGGTAGAGGTCGACCAGGCGCGGGGCGTCGAGATGGAGGCGGGTGGAGCCCATGCGGCTGCCGAGGATGCGCTGTTCGCTCCAGACGAGGTCGAACATCCGGAGCGACAGCGCGGCCTTGAGTGCGGGCATGCCGACCACCACGACCGTGCCGCCGGGGCGGATCATCTGCTGCGCCTGGGCCACCGCCTCGGGCACGCCGACGGTGACGAAGGCGTAGTCGACGCGGCGCACCTCGCGCGGCTCGAGGGTGGCGTGCGTGGCGCCGAACGCGCGGGCGGCATCGAGCTTGGAGGCCACGCGGTCGACGGCGATGATCGGGTGCGCGCCGGCGAGCACGGCGCCCTGGATGGCGTTCAGGCCGACGCCGCCCGCGCCGATGACGGCCACGCTCTCCCCCACCGCCACCTTGGCCGTGTTCAGCACCGCGCCGACGCCGGTGATCACGCCGCAGCCGAGGAGGGCGGCGCGGTCGAGCGGCATCTCCTCCGGCACGACCACGACCTGGGACTGATCGACCACCACTTCCTCGGCGAACGCCGCGCAGTTGATGCCGTGCGCCAGCGGCTGGCCGTCCGCATTGCGCAGGCGCGACTCGCGGTCGAGGGCAAACACGCCGCGGCAGTTGTTCGGCGCGCCGCTCATGCATTGCAGGCAGCGGCCGCACGAGCGCAGGAGCGAGACGATCACCCGGTCGCCGGGCTTGACCGAGGTGACGTCCGGGCCGACGGCCTCGATGAGGCCCGCCGCCTCGTGACCGGCGACGACCGGCAGCGGGCCGGCCCAGTCGCCGCCGATGAGGTGCAGGTCGCTGTGGCAGACGGCCGTGGCGGCCAACCGCACCTGCACTTCGCCCGCATGCGGAGCATCGATGGCCACGTCTTCCACCACCAAAGGCGCGCCGAACGCGTAGCAGACCGCCGCCTTCATCCGCGCTGCATCCGTTCCATGTCCTTCCCGACCGTCCGCGCGCCGGCGAAGAGGACGACCGCGAGGACGATGCTCAGCGCCGGCACGAGGTACATCGCGTTGTGCAGCCCCTCCCCTCGGAACGGCTCGAGCGGCAGCCCGGCCGCCGCGCGGCGGGTGAAGAAGTCGCTCACCAGGCCCGTGGCCAGCGGCCCGAACGACGCGCCGAGGACGTACATGGCGAAGAAGTAGAGCGACATGGCCGTGCCGCGCAGCGTCGGCGCGACCACGTCCTGCAGCGTGGCGTAGACGCTGGCGTAGTAGACGTACATCACCATGCAGCCGAGCGCGCCGAAGAGGACGAAGAGCATGACCGACCCCTTCGGCTGCAGCAGCGCGAGGAGCATCAGCGGCGCGGAGACGAGCGTGGCGAGGGCGGCGACGAGGAGGCGGCCATCCCTCCGCTTCACGCCCCACCGGTCGGCCAGCGCGCCGCCGGCGAGGAGGCCGGGGATGCCGGAGAGGCCGTAGACGATCATGGTGATGAGGCCCGCGCGGCGGAGGTCGGCGTGGTGGTAGCGGATGATGAGCGGCGCGAGGAACGAGCCGAGCGCGTACATG
>DATEOX010000447.1:0-2795 GCA_035273585.1 Thermoanaerobaculia bacterium | reverse complement strand
CGAGAAGCTCGGCACGACGTTCGAGTTCCTCTTCAAGAACACCCTGCGCAGCTTCTTCCGCCGCTTCAAGCGTTACGGCTACGCCATCGTCACCTTCGGTACGCCGCTGAACATCGATGAGATGGTGAAGGCCGACCCGGGGCTGCTCGCGCCGACGTTCGAGGAGCGCAAGCCGCACCTGCAACTGCTCGCCGACCGGGTGATGTCGGAGATCTCGAAGGCCGTGCCGGTGACGCCGGTGACGCTCGTGGCCCGGGTCTTCGCCGCGCACGAGGGACCGATCCCCGACGAGGTGATCGTCGCCGAGATCGAGCGGCACCGCGAGCAGTGGAGCGATCGCCCATGGCTCCTCCGCGAGAAGACCGGCGCGGAGATCTGGAGCCTGGCGAAGAAGCTGCTGACCCTGCGCCATCTCGTCGAACAGACCCCCGATGGCTGGCGCTGGACCCCCGCCGAGCGCCTCCTGCGCGACTACTACGCGAACTCGCTCCTCACGTTCGAGGAGGTGAAGGAGAGGGGATGGCCGGAGCGGAAGTCCGGCGCGCAGGCGTCCCGCTTGCCGGCGGCGACACGTCTCGTGTCCCCGGGCGAGACGCCCGGCAGCTAGCGGGCGGGACGCCCGCTCACCAGAACGACCGAGTCGGCGTCGTCCGGTCCACGTACATCACGGCGTCGAACTTCTTCGCCAGCTCCTCCACGAAGTCGTACGGCCCCACTGCCGTCCCGCCATGCAGGCGGCGCGGGGATGTGAGCCAGTCGGGGAGCGTCGTGCCGCGCAGAGGGATGAGCAGCAGCGGGATGGCGGCGCTGCGGAACGCCGTCTCGTACGAGTCGTCGCCGATGGATGGCAGCTCGAAGACGTGCATCGACGTCGTGTTCGTCCTCCGATCCACCATCAGCGCGTTGAACGTCCCCTCGGCGGACGCGTTGCCGATGACGAAGAAGTCGTCGCCGAGGCGCTCGGCGAGGAACTGCGCCGTCGATTTCGCCGGGTCGACCTGCCGGTCGCTTTTCGAGAGGTGCTCCTGGTGGGCCCAGATGACCAGCTTCCCGGTTGTCTGATGAGCGCGGATGAATTCCGCGAAGTCGGCCATCGCCTCGTCGCGGTGGGCCAGGAGGCCGCCGCTGTTCGAGACCTCGAAGTCGGCGCCGACGAGCGTCGCGGCGTGCAGCGCGTAGAGAAACTCCCGCGCCGAGCTGCGCCCGATCAGCTCCCCCTCGCGCGCGGCGATGTCCGCCCGGATGGCCTCCGTCTGGGCGGCGCAGTCGGCCACCGGATCGGGGCTCGGCCGCGCCGTGCAGCGCGTGTACACCGTCCGCACGGCGGGCGCCTTCGCCGGGTCGGCGCGCTCCAGGTATTGCGTCACCAGCGTCCGCGCGCCGTCGAGATCGAAGATGTCCATGCCGGCGATCTGCACCGGCGGCCGGTCGCCACGCGTCGCGTTGTACTCGCGCATCCAGTTCGCCAGCGCCACGACCTCCTCGTTGGCCCAGAAGAAGTAACCGAGCTTGCGGTTCTGGACGAGGATCGTGCGCGGGTCGCCCGGCCCGCCGAGGACGTAGTCGTTGAGCTGCGTCCAGTCGGCGAACGGCGCTTCCATCGCCACCGCCGTGAAGCCCATCTCCCGCACCAGGAACTCGATCATGCGCAGCTTGAGCTCGAAGTACTCGTGCGTCCCGTGCGTGCCGTCGCCGAGGCCGACCACCGCCGCGTTGCCGAGGATGGCGCGCAGCGGCTCGAGATCGCGGAGCGGCGCGCCGGGCTGCGTCGTTTCGAGCCGGTAGGCGTGATTGGTCAGCCAGCCGGCGGGCGTCGCATCGGAGACGCGGGGCGGGAGAGTTGCTCTCCGCCGCGGGGCCGCCGCGGCGGAGAGGGTGAGGACGACCAGGGAAAGGACGGCCAGGGGACGTTTCATGTCATGCGGTCACGGAATCCAGGAACCCGTAGAGTGCGTCGAGCGTGCGCTGCGTGGCATCCTTCGCCTCGGCGGTCTTCGCGTCCGAGTCGCAGAGCGAGGTGAGCAGCGCGCGGGACGTCTCGGAGTGGACCACGTCCGCCTCCATGTGCACGGCGAAGAAGGCGACGTCGCGCTCGGCGCTGATGCCGTAGCGCTCCGCGAGTCCTTCGATCTTCGCCTTCGCCACCGACGGGATCTGCGACTCGTACGCGTACAGCGCGGCGAGCCCCTGATGCAGCGCCCCTTCGCGGGCCAGCGAGCGCATGGTGGCGATCAGCGTGCGGGTGGCGTCGTTTGCGGCGCCGTTGCGCACTTCATCGCGGTCGAGGCCGAGCGACTCGCAGAAGCGGAGCCAGAGCTCCGGATGGTTCTCCGCGCCGCGCTCTTCCTCCACCAGATTCTCCAGCAGGAGCTGGCGCGTGCCGAGGTCGTCGCACTGCGCGTGCATGGCGCTGATGAAGGTGGGGAAGGCGAGCGCGTAGTGCCAGTACTGGCGCGCGTACTCCTGCAGCTCGCCGCGGGTGAGCGTGCCTGCCGTCCAGCGCTGATAGAACGTGTGATCGAGCAGATGGCGGGAGCGGATGCGCTCGTCGAGGACCGGAATTACGGACATTTGTGACCTCGCTTTTTTTCGGTCGAGTCTATCATCCGCCCATGCGATCCATTGCCGCGCTCGCCCTCTGCCTCATTGTCACCTCTTCGTTGCTGGCCCAGACATCGGACTACATCGAGGTGACGGCGACGAAGGTCGAGGAAGACGCGCTCCGCGTGCCGGCCTCCATCACCGTGATCACCGGCGAGGAGCTCCGCCTCCTCGGCGCCAGAGACCTGGCCACG
>DATEOX010000446.1:0-4093 GCA_035273585.1 Thermoanaerobaculia bacterium | reverse complement strand
CGCGGTATGGAGCTGCTGCTCCATCCGCGCGGTGGCCTCGTTGAAGCTGGCCAGCGACCGCTCGAACGCTTCCTCCGCCGTCCGGACGTCCGTCTCCCGCTCCTCCATCACCTGGTTGATGGGCTGCAGAAAGAACCGGCGCACGACCAGGTAATTGATGATGAAGATCACCATGATCGCGAGCAGAGATGGATCGGGCATCAAGTTGATTTGCATGTTCGTGGGAGCATCGACGGGGCACGTGCGGCGGGCCAGGAATGCGCGCCAGCCCCGAAAAGCCGCCGTTTTGTACCACAAGGAATGGGCGTTGTCACGCCCGCCGTTCGCCCTGTGGTGAGCTATCGCGACATCCTGCGCCGGGCCGACGGTTTCTTCGATACCGTCGCCGCCGCGCAGCCCCAAAATCTGCAGTGCGGACGCGGCTGTTCCCTCTGCTGCTACGGCCTGTTCGAGATCGGCTCGGGCGACGTGCCGCTCATCGCCGAGGGGCTGGCGAAACTGCATCCGTCGCGGCGTGCGGCGATCATCCGCCGCGCGGCGGCCGTGGCCGATCACCCCAACCTGCGCGAGTGCTCGCCGGAGGAGAAGGAGGCGTTCTTCGCCCGCGAGTCGGACACGGCCTGCCCGAACCTCGACGCGAGCGGCGCCTGCATGATCTACGAGTCGCGCCCCCTCGTCTGTCGCACGTTCGGCCTCCCCATTCGCGACGCCGAGCAATACATCGGCGACGTCTGCGAGCTGAACTTCAACGCCGCCTCGCAGGAGGAGCGGGAGGCCGCCGCCTGGGACCTGCAGTGGGAGGACGAATTGGGTCCAGAGGACGAGTACACGATCCCGGAGGCCATATTGCTTGCGGCGCGGCTGCGGGGCTGGGCACGGGATTGAGGATTGAGAATTGAGGATTGAGAACTCCTGTCATCCTCAATCCTCAATTCTTCATCCTCAATCCCGTCAAGGCCCTCAGGCCTTGGCGGCAATGTTCGTCACGTTGCCGCTCTTGCGGTCGCCCATCACGCAGTTGCCCTGGAAGATGGCCCCTTCCTCGATGATGAGCGCCGGCGTATCGATGTCGCTGTAGACCTTGCCGTTGCGGTGGATCTCGACCCGCTGCGCGGCCACGATCTTGCCGATCACGCAGCCGCTGATGGCCACCCGCCCGACGTGGATGTCGCCTTCGATCGTGGCGCTCTCTCCGACGATCAGCTCGTTCTTCGAGACGATCCGCCCGTTGAACTTGCCGTCGATGCGCATCGTGTCCTCGAACTCGAGCTCCCCTTTGAAGGTCGCCCCCCGGTCGAGGAAGCCGTTCAGTTCACCGCTCTTGAGTTTGGTCATGGTTCGTTCTCCCGTTCCCGTGTCATCCTGAGCCCCGCAGAGGGCGAAGGATCCGCACCGATCTTGCGACTCTACCGCCGCCTGCTCATCAGATCATCCACCACCCGGATGAGCTCATCCTCGCTCGCCACGCGGATCTGGATCACGCCGCCGCGGCGGCGGCGGTCGATCTCCACTTTGGCGCGTAAAGTCCTTGTCAGCTTGTCTTCCGCATCCCGCGTGAAGACGTCCTTTTCCTTCTCTTTCTTCTCCGCCGTCCGCGGCGAGCTCTCCGAGGCCATCAGCTCCGTCTGGCGCACGCTGAGGTTCCGCTTCACGACGCGCTCGGCGAGCTGCTCCTGCTTGCGCGTCGAGTCCACCGCCAACAGTGCCCGGGCATGGCCCATGGAGAGCTGGCCGGAGGCGAGCAGCTTCTTCACCGGGTCGGGTAACTTCAGCAATCTCAAGAAGTTAGCGACGGTCGAGCGCTCCTTCCCCACCCGTTTGGAGATCTCCTCCTGGGTCAGGCCGAACTCCTCGTGGAGCTGATGATAGGCGAGCGCCTCTTCGATGGGGTTCAGGTCCTCGCGCTGGATGTTCTCGATCAGGGCGATCTCCAGCGCGTCGCCCTCGGTCATCATCTCCTTGATGACGACCGGCACGGTGGTCAGGCCCGCCTTCTGTGCCGCGCGGTAGCGGCGCTCGCCGGCGATCAGCTTGTAGCGGTTGTCGCCGGCGCGGGTGACGACCAGCGGCTGGACGATGCCATGCTCGCGGACGCTGCGCGCCAGCTCGTCGATCGACGCCTCGTTGAAGAACTTGCGCGGCTGGAGCGGATTCGGCGAGATCTGCTCGATGGCGATCTCCGCCAGGCCGGGCGTCGACGGGGCGGCAGGCTCCGCCTGCTTCTGGGGGATGAGGGCACCGAGGCCGCGGCCGAGCGCTCTTTTCTGATTCATCAGATCACGTTCTCCGCGCGGCGGATGAACTCCTTGGCCAGGCTGACGTACGCCTCGCTGCCGCGGGAGCGAATGTCGTACAGGATAATCGGTTTGCCGAACGACGGCGCCTCGCCCAGGCGGACGTTGCGGGGGATGATCGTCTGGTAGACCTTCTCGCCGAAGTGGTTCCGGACTTCGTCGGCCACTTGCCGGGCGAGGTTCATCCGCTCGTCGTACATGGTGAGCACGATGCCCTCGATCTCCAGGCCGGGATTGACCGCACCGCGGACCCGCTCGACGGTGTTGACGAGCTGCGAGACCCCCTCGAGCGCAAAGTACTCCGACTGCAGCGGGACGAGCACGGAGTGGGCGGCGGTCAGGCCGTTGATGGTGAGCAGGCCGAGGGAGGGGGGCGAGTCGATCAGGATGTAGTTGTAGTCGCTGCCGACCGACTCGAGGGCGCGGCGAAGGTAGTACTCCCGGCCGATGGCGTCCCGCAGCTCGACCTCGGCACCCACCAAATCAACCGACGAGGGGGCGAGGAAGAGGGTAGGGAGCTCGGTGGGGCGGACGATGTCGCGCAGCGGGACGCCGTCGACGAGGACGTCATACATCGACTTCTCCGGGTCGGAGATTCCGACACCGGATGTAGCGTTGGCCTGGGGGTCGAGGTCGATGAGCAGCACGCTGCGCTCGCAGGCGGCGAGTGAGGCTCCAAGATTGATGGCTGTCGTCGTCTTGCCGACGCCACCCTTCTGGTTCGCAAGGGAGACGATCTTCGTCATTGTTCCACGTGGAACGTCAGCGTCACGAGGTAGTTAGCGTCGCCGCGGGGCAGCGGATGCGCTTCCCCAGGCTCGAATCCTTTGATTGCGGGCGCCGCCGGCGTGCTCTGAAACAGCCCCACCCGCGCGCCGTCGGCAAGATGCTCCGCCAGCGAAGGCAGCCATTCCTCAGGATTTCCGACCGCACGTGAGACGACGAGGGAAAACCGGAGGTGAGGCGGGAACCGCTCCAGAGCGCGCGACAATCTATCCCCGTAAACCACCGCCGTCAACCCGCACTCCCGCACCACGTGCTTCAGAAATGCCCATTTCCTCTGGTCCGCCTCCACCAGATGGAACTTCGCCTCCGGCGAGACGATGGCCATCGGAATCGCCGGCAGCCCCCCGCCGCTCCCGAAGTCGAGCACGTCCCCGCGAGGCTGCAGGATCTCGGCGGCGGTGACGGCCTCGGCGATGTGCTCGTCGAGATGAGCGCGCGCCTCGGGGCCGATGAGGTTCACTTTGTCGGTCCACTTGAGGAGCTCGCGGCGGTAGCGTGTCATCCTGAGCGAAGCGAAGGATCCGTCCCGATCTTGCGATACGGATCCTTCGCCGTCTCCGCGGCTCAGGATGACACCGCCGCGGTTCCGCGTCGCACATGCATCCGCAGAATGGCGATCGCGGCCGGCGTCACGCCCGGAATCCGGCTGGCCTGTCCCAGCGAGTGCGGGCGGATGGCGCTCAGCTTCTCCGTCATCTCCCGCGAGAGGCCGGGCAGCGCGTAGGTCATCGTCGCCGGAATGCGCAGGTCTTCGTCCTGGCCGATCTTCGCCGCCTCCCGCTGCTGGCGCTCGATGTAGCCCGCGTACCGCATCCCGCTCACCAGCCCCTCCCCCTCTTCCTCGCTCAGCGCGCGGAAGGCCTCGGCCAGCTCGGCGTCCGGCGCCGCCGCGGCGATGCGCCCGAGGTCGAACTCGGGGCGTTGGGAGAGGCGGGCGATGGTCGTCGGTGCCGCCAGCTCGATGCCCGCCTCGCGCAGCCAGGCGGTGGTGGGGCGGTCGGGCGTGAGGGGGG